>NZ_JBQKUM010000061.1:0-28856 GCF_054968605.1 Pseudoalteromonas sp. G5_S1_14_S5
CTTTCAATGTTGAACCAAGTAGCGACATGTTAACTCTGGAAGACGTCACTTATCGTAAGCGTTAGATTAGCCTTGCGGCTCAAAAGGCAATTGAGCCTTGTAAGTAGAAAGAGAATTTGTGAAAGGGATTGGTAGAGATACCAATCCCTTTTTGCTTTTGTGGAGAGCTGAACTTGATTTGGACAAAACCTTGCCAGGGCTTTTACTAAATTTTTTAAATGAGTGTTTGTCGCTGATGGAATCATCTTATGAGGTGACGCATATGAACAACTGTCATTTGATGACAAGCAAGATGCAAACTTAGATGAAAAAACAGCATAATCGAAAGCTGAATATAAATAGGGAGTTCGAAATGAACTCTCAACTGAGAAGGGTTAGCGGTTTTGCTAGCCCTTTTTGTTTACCTGTATTTGGTTATTGGTTAGCTCTCCAGTGCATGCTTGCATGCTCGTTGCTCACCGATATTTTCAAGCTTATGAAGGGTGACAATATCCAAGCGTACAGCTCTGCCGAAAATACCTTCAGAATAGCAAACAGCGCGATTCCTTCGTGTTTCATTTTTTCTTCAACGAGCACATAAATTTGTACAGTCAGAATGGTATAAATCAATACTGATGACGATTATCTTATTGAATATTAAAGTTTACCTTTAGTGTGTAGATTTCTTTACTGAAAATCTGATATGCATTTTATATCATTTTGTTTGTTAGCGTATATGTTTGTGGAGGGAACACTACAAATCGATATAGGAAATCCAATGAAAGTAATCTTATCTAACCTTGGGTTAGCGACAACATGTCTCTTTTCTTCGTTCGTAAATGCGCAGCCACAATCCCTAGTTCAGCCCAATCTTGCCGTTCAGCCACACTTCCCCGTTATTGCCAATGAAGCTGAGTACCCATTGTCGCATCAAGCGTTCATTGAGACATCGGGCAACCTGCACAAACAACAGTTAATGAGCGCAGAGATGTTGCCTGTTGGGAAGAGTCTCATCCAGGTAAGGTGGCTTGGACAACCCCCGTTGCAAGGCTACTCATTAATGGGCGTAGTTTATGTACCGCTTGGCGGGTAGGGCCAGATAACCATATGTTCACCAATAACCACTGTGTCGCATCAAAATCAGAACTGAGAAATACAGAGGTATGGTTTAACTATCAGCGTCGTACTTGCGAAGGCTCTATGGCCACCACGGTAAAAGTCATGGGGAGTAAGATACTTAGTACTGATTATGATTTGGATTACACACTTTTCACTGTTGATGATTTTTCAAAAATTGAGTCGTTTGGCTATCTAGGCTTAGATGCTCAGGAGCCAATCTTTGGCGACGGTATTTATATTCCTCAACACGGAGCTGGTAAGCCGAAAGAACTGGCAATTGAAAGTGACCCAAATGGCTCCGGAATGTGTCAGATTGATGTAGCTTCAACGGGGGGAGGAGGTGCCAATACCGACACTGGCTATTTCTGTGACACCATTGGCGGGTCGTCTGGTTCACCTGTTTTGCGTACTGCTAACAACAAAGCGATTGCGCTGCATCATTTTGGAGGTTGTGAAAACCAAGGCGTGAAAATGAGTAAGATTTGGCCACTCGTGTCTGCGTACTTTGGTGATACGTTGCCTGATGGTTCAGTTGGCGATCCGAACAATGATATTCCTGAGGTGACTTTAGGAAGCTTGATTGCCGATCTCGCCGCGACGTCCGGACAACAGAAATTGTTTGTGCTCAAAGCTGCAAATCGCACTACTGACGTGAATGTCATTATCAAGTATGGAGTCGGGGATGCTGATCTCTATATTTGTTCTGGCGCGCAGCCAACGAAAAGTACTTACGATTGCCGGCCTTATCGCTCTGGCAATTTTGAAACCTGCGAGTTGCCTAGGGCTGATAAAGATCTCTACATCATGATTAATGCATTCCGAAGTTTTTCTGGTGTATCTCTATTATTGTCAGAGTCTCAATAACAGTCGTGAAAGTAGTTTACGATATGAATAATAAAGGCGAACCTACTAGGCTCGCCTTATACTATTTAATAATTAAACAGAATAGTTAATAAATAGAGTTGGTAATAGTTTAATAATTTTTATTTTTCAAAGTTAAATTTATTAATAGTAAACGTCATGTCTCTATTAAGTTTCTCTCACTAACTGATTGTATATCCATATTAAATCTAAGCAATTTAATCTTCTAACTATAAAATATACCCGACGCCAAACCTTAATATTCATAAAAGCGATCATTACTTCAATCAAGATCACAAATATTGATAGGTGTTGTGTTGCACATTGTATTTCTGGGTTATTTTCCTGCCGCCAATCACAAAGGACAAATAACAATGAAAAAAACAATAGCTTTAGTGTCTGTAATTTATTCTCTTAGTTCGTTTGCGTATGCTGATAATACTAATGTTATCACTGGCGAATCACCGGAAGGGGTTTACGCTCAATATCAGTCGATTAACCAAGTTACCGAGTCGATGAAGAGTGAGGGTTTCACGATGCACCGCTGTGGAATCAAGGCTCTTCGTAATAATATCCAAGCGAATCAGAGCCGAGAGGTTCCTCATAGTCAGATCCAGTGTGTCTACTCTAAGCCTGGCGCATCAACCAGTGATGAGTCAGAGTTGATCTACTGGCACCTGAATGTGCTTTACAGCATGGAAAATGAACATTTTATTGCGGGGAGTGAGTTTACCGAGCGCTACACTAGCGAGATCTATACACATAGTCCTGAGTATCTTCTTGATATCGGTCCACATTACTACCGTCAGCGTTCTGCAGTTGAAGCGTTGGGAATGAAGGTTGGTGAATGTAATCTACAAAAGATTTATTACTTCAGAGCGCCAACAGAAGAGTCATACTTATCCGATATTGCATCATGTCCAGTTTATAAAACAGATGGAGAATTGTCTGGTAGTATTACAGTGGAAGTTAATCACACACCGGCTAACTTTGGTTATAGTGAGCGACTTGTTAAATTTAATGCTATTTAATCGTGTAAAGGTTTGAGTAGATTTTTATATTAACAATCTGACTCCATATTTACTTGATTACTCTAAACTAGTATCAAATAAAAAGGGTTGTAACTAAATACCAACCCTTTAATTATTAATTGAACTATTACAAGCCTTAGAACTTAACCTGATAGTTCAGAGTATAAGTACGTCCACGACCTTTGTAGTCGTATGCCGCTGGAGCGTAGTGTGCTGAGTACACAATTTGAGCACGCTGTCCCCAAATAGTTGTGAAGTCTTCGTTCAATAAGTTCTGAATACCGAAGCCAAGGCTACCAACAGGAAGCTGATATGTACCGACTAAATCAAACACGGTGTAACCATCTAGCTTGTTTTGAACCGCATCTTCGTAATCGAACATAGTTTGGCTTTGTAGTTTTACAGATAGATCTGTGTCGTACCAACCAGCCCAAGCGTTCGCTTTCGATGTGCTTGCTTCACCCGCGGTAAAGTCTTCCCAACTGTCGTCACGTTTTACTTCAGAAATCACATAGTGGCCAGATGCGCCAAGCTGAATGTTATCGTGTACCCAGTAAGAGGCCATCGCTTCTAGGCCGTAAACACGCTTCCTATCATCAATTTCTTCGATAAGTAATGTGTTCTTGTTGTAACTCACAGACTTGTCAGATTGCGAGTAGTATGCCGCCGTTTGAAGGTTTAGCTCGCCGGTTTCTAAACGGTAACCTAGCTCGAAGCTGTTGGTTTTAATACCAGACATCTTTGAATCATTCACATTGATACTTTCGTCGAGTTGCCAGTGATCGCCAACCAGTGTGTAGTCACCTTGTCCGTAGTATTTTGCAGGGTCTGCAAGGTCAAAGCCTTGTGAGAAGTTTGCCCATACTTGAGACTCGTTGTTTAGGTGGTAAATCGTACCCAAGTTAAATAGACCAACGGTGTAGCTGGTTTCACCGCCTGGTACCGCATCGGCAGACGTGCCAGTACCAGAGGCAATTTTCTTTTGTTGGTTGTAACCGATAAAATCATCAATTTCGTTAGACATGTATTGGTAGCGGAAGCCACCTTCGACAGTCCAATCATTGGTTATCGCATAATCTGTTTGGATAAAGCCAGCAATTGAGCTCACTTTTACACCAGGATAGCGACCTGTTTTAGCATAAGTTTTGTTGATCAAATTGCCAGAATCATTAGCAATCGTTGGATCATACAGAGCTTGGTTACTATCCAGTTTGTCTTGATAAGCATCAATACCGTAAACCAGGTTGAACTTGTTAAAGCTTTTCGCTAATGCTGTTTTAAGTGAGATAACGTCGGTAATTTGTTGACCAGAAGATTGGTAATAAGGTGTATAAGTTTGATCTTCTTTTCGATAAGACGCTTCTGCGATCAGCTGATGACCAAGGAACTGCTCATCGATATAGGAAGCACTCAACATGATGCGCTCTGTGCCATGTTCGCGGTCTGAATCAAACCCTTTTCTTACATCAACAAAGTCTCTGCCGACAATGTATAGGCCGTAAGGCGAATCTTGTTGGCTATCGTAGTATTGAGCAAGGAAGTTAAGTTTCTGAGTCTCAGTGATGTTGACACCCACTGTGGTTAAGAAGTCGACCGTCTTATTAAATTGCAGCGAACCTTGTGAAATATCAGGTGTAGCAATATCACCATTTGCATCGAAGAAGCCTTGTGTCTCTGTGTAAACCACAGAAGAGCGAGCTTGAACCGTTTCGTTGCCACCAGAGATAGATTGACCAATTTTGTAATCGAAATCTTCATTCGAGTTGAAGCCAGATGAACCGCCAACAAAGGATTCGAATTCTAGTTCTTCACCATGTGCTTTTTTGGTGATGATATTGATAACACCACCTGAAGCGCCAGCACCATAAATCGAGGTTGCGCCCGACAACACTTCAATACGATCGATGTTGAACGGGTCGATGGAATCTAGATGGCGGCTAATTGGACGAGATGACTGCAATGATACGCCGTCAATCATTACTAGCATCTTACGACCACGTAAGTTTTGACCGTAGTTAGTGCGGGCACCACTGCTAACATCTAAAGATGGGATGGTTGCCGATAGAATCTCACCTAGTGATTTACCACCTCGATACTCTTGTTCAATTTGTTCAGCATCGATATACCAAACGGTACCAGGGATATCACTGATGGCTTTAGGCGTGCGGCTAGAAACCACCACCATTTTTTCTTCAGTTCTTAGCTCTTGAGCTTGGGCTGTGAATACTGTGGTTACTGCCGCAACTGCTAATGCGACGGTGGAAAGCTTGAAACTTCCTTTTTCGGTCTTCATTTTTTTCTCTGCATTTATCAATGAAAGGCTGCACACATTTCTTTTGGCGCGGTGACTCTATTTTTTATTGTGTTTATCCAGACTCAAAAGAGTGGTGAGTAATGACGAATCGGATTGGTGAGTCGTTATTACTGCTGCTTCAACTCTTAGTCTAAATAAGAATCATTATTATTGTATTTCTGATGCGAAAAAACAATATGAGAATGCAATTTATTTTCAAATGCAATAATAGTGTCTGATTTATAGGATCGTTGAAGCCCAGCTCTTATGTCTGGTCTCATCTTAAGTTTATGATTAAATTTGTATTTTTTTGCGTGGAGCGAGAGGCTACGGAAAGTAAATGAAGAGAGAGCAGCATTAAAGTATGCTGCTCCTAGGTTAGTTGTTTTTTCCTGAAATACTGCTGAGTAATTGTTCTCGTTGTTCGCACGATACGTTCATGACATTGTTGTAGGTGCGATTCATTACTCGTATATCGTTTTCGAGCAGTTGGGCTAGCTTTGCTGAGGCACTTTGATTGTCGCCTGCCAGAACCAGATCCATGATGTCCAATCGGCGCTGGCATGACGTGACCACGGAAGATTGGATATGCATAGAGACCAAATCAGTAGCCTTACGCAGACGATTTTGTTGTTGCATCATCCCTAACAAAAAGCGGTTTCCGGAGCTGGCTGCGAGCAGTTCATGAAAGTCGACACTTAGTGCGAAGAGTTGACTAGCGGAAGTCGATTTTGGCTTGTTGATGGCGTAGATATGGCGATCTCGGCATGCTTCTAGTTCACTACGCTTCAAGTTCCATGTCGGCTCAAGTAGTCCTGCCGGTTCAAAGATCAGGCGGCATCGATAGCTCTCGGTATGCCTTTCAAGTGTGTTTAGAACACCATCAAGTTGCCATTTATAGCCGGGGCTGCGGCGGAAAATACCATCGCTTTCCAGTAGACGGGTGACATTTTGAATTTCGCCACGGTTAGCCTCATACCTTTCTTGTAAATCTTTTTCCGAGAAGGGACTGCTTAATTCCCCAAAAAACAGGTCCATTAAAATATTCAGGTACAGTTGTTCTTGGCGGGGCTGTTCATCGTCTGTCGGTACGTTTAGCTTAATATCAGCCGCATCCATTTGAAGCACTGAACCTTTATAGGGAACAACTTTGGTAATGCCCTGACTCGACAAATGTTTTAAAACGGCGCGTATTGGGCTTCTTGAAACTTCGAATTGTTGTGCCAAAGAAGATTCATTGAGGCTGCTACCAGCTTTAGCGTCTTCGGCTTTTAAGCTAGCAATGACTTTAAACAGCAAGTCTTGTTGGAGCTTTGTAATTGTCGTTATGTCCATAGGGCTTACAAATCAGTTTGTTATTGGAACCATGGTAAACATAAAAGTGCTCGAATACTATTTATTGTGTTTCTGCAACCAAAAAACAATTACTAGTATTGCGGATGAGCGATGTCGGTTGAGAGAATAAACGAGGGTTGAGGGGATAAAAAAGGATTGAACAGACAAAGATAGAATTGAAATAAGCCTACACTTCGGAGTTCAGCGAAGTGTAGGAGGAATTGATAGGCTTGTTGAAAGGTTACTTTTTCATTAGGTAAAGGAAGTAGCCGCCCCCAAGTAGAGAGGCAAGTAGCCCAGCAGGGAACTGCCAAGGGAACCACAATGTACGACCAATCCAGTCAGCTGCGACCATGATGATCGCACCCAACAATGCCGCTGTCAGCATTTGCGGAATCGCTCTATATTGGTGAAGCGAGCGGGCCATGTGAGGTGCTAACAGTCCGATGAAGCTCAGAGGACCAATAACGATGGTGCACAGCGTAGTCAGTGCTGCGACCAATAACAGTAAAGCTAAGCGAACTGTGGTTGTGTTCATCCCCAAACTGCTGGTAGTCACTTCACCCAGGTTTATAAGCTCTATCCAACGATGAAGTGAAAGGCAAATAGCACCAACAATTGTCACACCAACAGCAAGTAAAACGACATCTTGTGTGGCAACCAGATACGTTGAACCTGATAACCAAGTCAGCAGCGCCGTGGCATTTTCGTTACCTGAACTCATCGTAATGCGCAGCAAAGCATCTAGCCCTGCACTTAGCGCGATACCGGTTAATAGAGTTTGCGTTGGCGCGAAGTTGTGCTTTCTGCCCATCAACCAAACTACAGCCGTAACAGACGTTGCTCCAAGTGTACCGAGCAGCATTTGTTCTTCGCGTCCAATCGAGTTGCCCCAGAGTGTGCCGAGAACCAGCGCTAGGGCAGCGCCTGAACTTATGCCCAACACTTCTGGGCTCGCCATCGGGTTATTTGAAATACGTTGAATAATGGTACCCGCGAAAGCGAGGCCAATACCGGCTAACAGTGCAACCAGTACTCGTGGCGTGCGCAATTCAAATAAGGATTCATGAACCTCAAGACTCCAGCCGAATTGATTTTTACCCACAGTGAGCGCAATTAAACATGTAACCGCCAATACTAAAGACATAGCAATCAAGGTTTTGGCTGTACTAACTCGCTTGTACTGTTCAATATGTTCGTTACGGCTCTTAAGGTCCGATTGAAGTTTAGTACGTTGCAATAGCCACAATAAAAATGGAGCGCCAAGTAATGCCGTCATTGCGCCCGTTGGCAGTAGCTCACCACCAAAACCTGAGAATGGCTGAATCACTAAATCGACAATCAATAGGATTAAACTACCGATCAAGCCACTGGTTAATATTTGTTTAGCTAATGATCTAACGCCTAGTAGCCTTGCAATCGCCGGGGCAACAATACCCACAAAGCCAATTAAGCCCACCTCACTGACTACCGCAGCGGTGATAAAGATTGCAAGTGATAGACATAACAGTTTGATTTGCTTAATGTTCACGCCTAGAGAAGTGGCAACATTATCACCAAACTGCAATGCAGATAATGGCCTTTGCAGGACGAGCAGTAGTAGAGTTGGAATGACAATCAGGGGTAATAAAACTTGAACGCTTGACCAATCATTTTGGTTAAGCACACCTGCGCCCCATACGAATACACTGGTGAGCTGTTGCTCATGCAGCATCAGTAGCATGGTGTTGAGTGATCCTAAAAATAGGCTCACGACCATACCCGCCAGAACCATATGTAGTGGCGAAAACCCACGTGAAGAGCTGAGTGCAAAGACTAAACCCGTAGCAAGGCAGCCACCAATGAAAGCAGGGATAAAAAGAGGAACAGCGACACTTGTCGGGGTTAAAAGTAAACCCAATACCATACCTAGCTCTGCTCCCGCAGCGACACCAAGTGTCGTCGGTGAAGCAATAGGGTTACGTAAAACAAACTGCATCACACAGCCGGCGACTGCCAATGCAAAACCACAAAGGAGTGCAACTGCAAGTCTCGGTAAATAAGTGAGATGGGTGATCAGGTGTTGGTAGTTCGCTGAATCAAAATGAAAGAGCGTATCCCAAATCAACCCAATGCCTTTCGAGTAAGGTGCGGTTATCTGAAGTAGCGAGCTGATAAGGAGAACAGCCGTAACCGATAGGGCGACTGTTTTAACGTGAGTTCTTGCCACTGCTGAACCCTCAATCTTGGTGGTTGCTATCATTTTTGGGTCAGAAGTTCTGTTATGTGGTCACTAAATCTTTGCGCAGCGATAAGGCCTCCAAAGGTCCAGATGCTCGGAAGTTCATACACTGAATCTGTTCTGGTGAATTCCATAGCCTGCCAAAGTGCAGATTGAGTGAGTTGATTTTTTTCGTTTTCAGTCAAAGGACCAAAAAGTATCACGTTTGCTTGTTGATGTTCCGCGAGTCTTACGACACCTGTGGTGCTAAAGCCCCAAAGGTTGGTCGGTTCCTGCCAATCGTTTTTTAGACCCATCGCTTCAATGGTCGCTTGCGCTAGTGAACCTTGGCTGTGAATTCGTAAAGTTTTATCGTTGATGAAACGTGCAAAGATTAATGGCTTATCCGAATTGCCTGCTGCTTGTATTTTCTCACCGTTGTCGTGAAATCGCTGCTTTGTGTCCGCAATAATTTGTTGAGCTCTTTGTTCTTGGTCGAACAATTTACCAAGCGACAACGTAATCGCAGTTGCAGATTCAATCGGCTGCTTCTTTTGGCTGTAAACGCTATACACTAACACCGGAGCAATTTTATTGAGTTGGTGATAAGCCGAAGCCATGTGTTCGCTAATTAGGATGACATCAGGCTTCAACTTAGTTAATAGTTCTAAGTTAGGCTCACGTCGAGAGCCAACATCGGTGACATCTTGGTTCAGTTCTGGCTTCACAACCCACTGTTGGTAACCTTTGGCATCGGCAATGCCTTCTAGCTCAACACCAAGACTGAGTACCGTTTCTGAAAGGACCCAATCTAACGCCACAACTTTTTTAGGGGTTGTTTCGAAAGAAGCGGTTCCCATTTCGTGTGTGATTTCTAATGCATGAGGGCTCTCTAGCGCGTAAGCATTAAATACGAATAAGACAGACAGTAGCGCCATGAACTTTTTCATAACAGATTCCTCGTCATTTAAGGGATATAACTGATTGGTTGCCCTGTTTCAGGGTGGTCGAATAGCGCCAGCTCCATGCCGTAGATTTTGTTCAGCGTTTCCGGTGTCATCAATTCTTTCGGAGAGCCAGAAGCGATCACTTCACCGGAGTGAAGAGCAATAAGATGGTCACTGAATTTTGCCGCCATATTGACGTCATGAAGTACCATAATCACGGTCAGACCTAGTGATTGGTTAAGCTCTCGAATTAAAGCCAGTAGCTCATATTGGTGGGCAACATCCAGTGCCGATGTTGGTTCGTCTAATAAAATACATTGGCTTTGTTGGGCAAGTAGCATGGCGACCCAAGCTCTTTGTCGCTCACCACCCGATAGGGTTGCAACGAATCTATCTGAAAAAGCGTTCAAGCCTACTTTATCAATAGCTTCATCGACAATTTGGTAGTCTTCTTTAGTGTATCTTCCAAATGCGCCTTTCCAAGGGTAGCGACCAAAGCAAACTAACTCACGAACGGTGACACCATCAGTGATAGGTGGATGCTGCGGTAGGTAAGCGACTTGATGTGCAAACTCTAGGTTACTGTATGAAGACAGTGGTTGTTCGTTGAAGAAGACTTCTCCCTGGGTTGGGGCATTTTGTCGACTCAGTAGTTTCATGAGAGTCGATTTACCGCATCCATTATGGCCAAGTAATGTGGTGACCTTTTTAGGCTCAAAGGTTAATTGGGTTGGGGAGAGAATCTTCTTACCGTCGATTTCGAACGAGGTATTGGTAAGTTTGTACATAGTGAAATATGAAGTTGAGTTATAGGCTACTAGCCGTTAATGTAACATAATGAAAAACAAATGATAATCATTCTCTAAATCAATTAGTTTACTGCTATTCATGTTGTTTCCCACTCACTTGCTTTCAAAAATAGCTTAATCAATCTCGATACTATGTCCGTTATACAAAACAAAAAATTTCATTTAGTGGCAATTAGTCTGATTTCGGTGTTGATGGGCATAGGACAAAACGGCTTACTTGTCTCCTTACCGTTTCTGGTTGAACACTCTGCGTTCAGCTTACCTACGTGGTCAATATTTATCGCGATTGGAAGTTTGTTGTTTTTGCCCTCCGCGCCTTTTTGGGGAAGGTACAGTGATAAACATGGCCCAAAGAAAGTGGTGTTACAGGCGTTATCTGGAATGGCGGTTAGCTTTGCGTTATTGACACTGTTTGCAATGAATGGCTTGTGTTTTCAATCGGATAGCCATAGTGATCGCGTATACATTGTCTGTTTTATCGGGCTAGTCATCGCGCGAATTCTATATGGCTGCACGGTCGCAGGTTTGGTACCGGCAAGTCAGCACTGGGCAATATTGTTGTGTGGTGAGAAGAACCGTTTGCAGGCGATAACATCGGTGAGTATCGGTTTGAGTGCTGGTCGATTGATTGGCCCACTCATCTCTATTGTGGCACTCAAATTTTCTTATTTCGCACCGCTCATGTTGATGATTCTACTGCCGTGTGTTGCGATAGTCTTAGCTATTATCTTGCCTGAACCGGCAATGCTAAGTACCAAGCAGGCCCAGCGAGAGAGCGCATCGTGGCTGCCCCCAAAAGGGCTATGGGTGTTTTTGTCGAGCGGGCTGTTGCTTTGTGCGACAGTGGCATTAACGCAATATAGCTTCTCGCCATTCATTTATGCTGTTACTAGTTGGTCAACTGAAAAAGTGAGTGATGCGATTGGCGTATTATTAACTATTAGTGCAGCGTGTACTTTTGCGACTCAAGTTTTGGTGGTTAAGAAAAGCAAATTGACGCCCACAACTATGTATCGCTTTGGCGCATTATGTTTAGTGCTTGGGTTTATCGTGTTGCTGATACCTAATATCTGGGTGTTTGGTGGTGCGATGATGTTGACGGCCATTGGTGCTGCGCTGCTTGTTCCTGCATACACGGTATTTGCGACTGAAAAACAAAATGAAGCCCCGGGTGCTGCCGCAGGCTTCATTTCGATGTCTCACACACTTGGCTATGGAGTCGCATCGGTGCTGGCGTTCACCGCAACTCTCCATCCGCTATACCCAATCTATTTGTGTCTGATCTTTGCCACACTCATTCTTGCCACATCGTTTTCAGTATCCTATAAAAACAGTTCCTTAGGTTTAGAACGAGGCTAGTTTTAATCGTTATGCGTATACACCACATCGCCACGCAGTACCGTCATCAACACTTGAGTATTGGCAATGCCTCTTGCTGATAAGGTGGTGATATATTTATCTAGAATGGCGAAATCTGCAGACTTCCCAACTTCAATTGTCCCCGTAATATCATCAATCCCTAGACTTTTAGCTGCGTTGAGGGTGTAAGCATCGATGGCTGTGTAGATATCGGTTAGACCGGTCTTTTCCATGATTAAGCTATTCGCGATGCCAACCAGTGGGTTGGTGTCGTGCATGTTCCATTCACTACTTAAGGTGATATTGGCATCCGATTTGAGGATTGCGTCGAGGTTCATCATGGCTCTCGCGCGTCTTGCACCTAAGAAGGCATTAGCCCATTCGTGGTCATGTTGCGCGACGTAGTCTGATCCAACTTGGAAATCCGCGGTTACGCCGAGTTGTTTAAATCGTGGAACATCCTAATCATCGATCAATTCAACGTGAGTTAGCGTGTATGGCTTTTTCGAACCTTGCTTACGTACGCTCTCGATGGCATCTAAAGATTTTCGAACTACGCCGTCACCTATGGTGGTGATACCGTGCGCGGCCGCTTCTTCAAGTCCGTACATTAAGCCTTGGTAACTTTGTTCGAAGAGTTCGCTTTGACTGTTCCACGCCATTTCCATGACTGGTCACCAGCGTTGTCCAGTAAGGTGTCATTGAGCTTACCGCTTGTAGGATCTTTTCAGTAGGCTCCGCCTTGTGGTTTTGGTATGCCTTTCATCATGGTTATTGTTTCAAACTTTTCAGCAAATCATTCTTGTACTCGGTGTATGAGTGATAGCCATAAAGTTTCCATGTTTGGTTACCTTTAATATTATGGCTGTAGGTGATTTCTCCGATCCACTGCTGACGTGTGGCATGAATCATATCGCGTATTTGTAATAATAAAGTGTCCATAGTTGCTCTCCTGATTAAGTTCACCTGCAGTATATTTAGCGGATAAAGTTGGATGAGTACCGTTAATGCAATATCCAATACTTTTCAGTCAAAGTGCTCACTTAAATGGTTTGACGGGTATACTTTCAATATTAGAGGGTCACAGAGTGTCGTAATGAAAGGTTACTTAGAAAAGGTGCCGCAAAGGATTGGTGCGTCATGGCGCTACAAGAAAATCGTTGAAGGCAGGAAGAGTTATGGTTGGCATCGACATGAAGAATATGAGATAGCGATTCATCGTCACTTCTCGGGGCATAGCTTTGTCGGCCATCACCAAAGCGATGTGTTCCATAACCATATGATTTTGGTTGGCCCAGACTTGCCTCATGCCATTTATTCGGAAGAGAGCAGTGATGACTCACGTGTTTGCGAAACCCATGTGATTTGGTTTCGTAAAGATTGGATTCAGCCGTTGATAGCCTGCTGTCGTGAACTTGAACCGTTACGCACACTGCTAGAAGACTCAAATAAAGGATTGCAGTTTTCTCCTAGTACCGCTGAGAGGGCAACACAACTGCTAGATAAGGTGATGGATCAGCCGCCTCATCAACAGTTACTGACTCTATTCTCTCTGTTTGCTCTACTGATTGATGACCAAGAAGTCGTGCAATTAATTAACCCAACTTTTAACTCGATTGAAGAAGACGAAGTTAGCGACAAACTAGATAAGGTCGAAGCCTTTCTGATGAATCATTTTATTCACGACATTTCCGTAAATGACTTAGCTAGCCATTTGTATATTAGTGAAAGTAGTGTCAGGCGTTTGTTTCAAAAGCACTACAACGAGAACTTCAGTCAGCGGTTGAAGAAAATTAGATTAAATGTGGCGTGTGATTTACTGCTAAATACATCTCTGCCTGTGAATCTAATTATGGAGAAAGTCGGTTATGACAACCAAGCTAACTTCAATCGCCAGTTCAAATCTTATAAGCAGGTCACGCCGACTCAATATCGAGAGTCAATGAAGCGGCTTTGATTCATTCAACAACGAAACGATTTCCATAAATGCCTGAATAATTTAATGTTATATGAACCATGCTAGTGGGGTTCACGTATTAACAAGGACGTAAGTTAAGACTCAAATGACTTACTCGTATTACGATTAAAACAAGTTGAGGTTAGAATGAAGAAAATACTTTTGCTGCTGAGTGTGATTTTATTGGGTGGATGCGTTGGCATGCCAGAAACCGTAAAGCCAGTTCAGCAGTTTGAGTTGGATAGATATTTAGGGAAATGGTACGAAGTGGCTCGTTTAGACCACTCATTTGAGCGCGGCTTAAGTAATGTGAGCGCTGAATACAGCCTACGCGATGATGGCGGCGTGAAAGTGATCAACCGTGGCTATTCGGCTGAAGAGGGCGAATGGAATGAGGCAGAAGGTAAAGCGTACTTTGTTGAAGGTAGCGACCAAGGTTACTTAAAAGTGTCGTTCTTCGGTCCGTTTTATGGTGCTTATGTGGTGTTTGAATTGGAAAAGGAAGAATACCAATACGCTTTCGTTTCTGGGCCCGACACTGACTACTTATGGCTACTCGCAAGAAAGCCTGAAGTCGCACCAGAAGTGATGGAGAAGTTTAAAGCGATGTCGAAAGAGCGTGGGTTTAATACTGATAATCTGATCATTGTGGAACATACCCAATAAACCGTTCGCAGTTATTGCTGAGAGTGACTGATGATTGATAAGGCACAGAGGATAAATTTCTCTGTGCCTTTTTATTCAAAGATAGAGCTACAATTAACGAGGCTGGTTTCCGTTCAAGAAAAGTGTAACGCATTCACGCGTGTAGTTGAGTCTTTCTTTATCGGATTCACCGCTATCATGACCGAAGAACGACCAATAGGCTGATTTGCCATGAAACATCAGCAGTAGTTGGCGAGCTGCAATGATCGGTGAACTAGACGTCGACAAAGTAAGGTCACCAGAATCTATTTTCGATTGCAGGTAATCGGCGAGTAATTTTGTGGTTTTTTGAGGGCCACTTTCTAAATAGATAGAGGCGATCTCTGGGTGTGTGTTGGATTGGCTGACCGCATTCTGAAAGGTTTGTCGTGACTGGTCATCCAGCAATAAGTCCTGAAATTTCACACCAAACTTCACCAATTCGTCTTCCAAAGTGGCGTCCATATCAAAGGCTGAATGGCTCAGTTCACGCTCGGCACATTTGGTTTGCATGCAAGTTTCAAAAAGCACGTCTTTATTTTTAAAGTGAGAGTAGACCGTTTGCTTGGAAACGCTCGCAGCTTTGGCTATTTGATCCATATTGATCTTGAAGCCATGTTCAGAGAAAAGCTTACTTGCTGCGGTTAAGATCTGCGATCTCTTCTGTTCACTTTTGATGATTTTCGTCACGTGCTTGTTTCTCGCTACCTAGTGCTAACTCGTTGTGCGTTAGCATTATGCTTTTTGTGATGGTTTTATCAATCACTAACGATGATACTTATATTTAACACAATCAAACTGGACAGTCTAGTTTGGTTTGGTTAGTCTAAAAAAAGAACATAATTGAGTACCGCATAGGAACAGTGAGTATGTATAAATTGATGAAGGGAAGCGCAGTAGCCGTGGCGTTGTCGACTCTTCTTGTTGGGTGTGGTGAAAGCACACAAGCCGAGACAACTTCCGATGCAGCGAGTACTGCCGAATCGAACAGTGCTGGCTCGACAGTGTTAACGGTAGAAACCGTCGCCCTAGAGCGTTCTCCATCATACGAAGTACAACGTGAATATGTCGGTGTGGTAAAAGCGGGCCAACAGGCGAATCTCGGCTTTGAATTGGCTGGGAAAGTTAACGAGATTCTGGTGGATGTCGGTGACACAGTCGCAGAAGGTCAACCGTTAATCAAGTTAGATACTCAGCTGTTGAAGACCGAATCCAGCCAATTGAAAGCACAAGCTGAAGAAGTGAAAGCGCAATTGAGCCTGGTTGCGGCGAACTTAAAGCGTCAACGTTCACTGAAAGCAAAAGGTTTCAGTGCCGAAGCAGAAATCGACTCGTTAACCAGTGAGCAGCGTGTATTGCAAGCGAACTTGTTGCGCATTGACGCCTCGCTAAAAGGTAACGATCTCAAGCTAGTGAAGTCGACGATTCTTGCCCCTTATTCTGGCACTATCGCCACTCGATTTGTCTCGCTAGGTGATGTGGTTAATGTCGGTAATCCAACGTTTACTCTATTGGCATCGGAAGGCAAAGAAGCCTTTATTGGTATTCCAGCCCACCAAATGCAAAAGGTCACGTCACTCTCTGCTCCTAGTATCCGAGTTGGACGTAACGATTATGCAGTAGAGCTATTGAATCCGGGGGCGATGGTCGACACTCAGTCTCGCAGTGTTGGATTGCGCTACCTATTTCCGGAGCAATCTTCGGTATTGGAAGGACAACTGGCCTACCTTCAATTTGACGAACAAGTTGAGGAGCAAGGCTACTGGGTTCCTTTAACTGGCTTGATTGATGGCTTGCGCGGTGTGTGGAATATCTTTGTGATTGGCGATGGCAACAAGGTTGAACGTAGAAGTGTTCAGGTGTTGTTTGCTAACAATCAACAAGCATACGTTAGTGGTGCGATTGAAGATGGTGAGCAGGTTATTGCGAGTGGTTTACATCGCTTGGTTCCGGGCCAAACTGTGAAGCCAGTAAGTACTGTTGTTGAATAGGGAATGGTATGAAAATCATAGAGACTATTTCCAATACCCGACTGTTGATCTTAATGACTGCGCTGCTGATGGTGAGTGGCATTTCAGCCTTCATGACGCTGCCGCGTGCAGAAGATCCGGTGATCATCAACCGTTATGCGAATATCACGACGAGTTTTCCAGGCGCCAGTGCCGAACGAGTGGAAACTTTGGTTACAGAGATTATCGAGAATAAGCTTCGTGAGCTGAGTGAAGTTAAACTGGTGAGATCAACCTCAAGGCCGAGCGTGTCTATTGTGACGCTTGAGCTTGATGACACGATCACCGAGCCTGAACCCGTTTGGTCGCAAGCACGTGACAAGCTGTCTGATATCGAATCCATTTTACCTGCGGGTGCCCATTCTCCCGATCTCGACAGTGACCATACCTATGCTTTCACCACCATTGCTTCTTTGACTTGGTCTGGTGCGGGGGAGCCTGATCGCTTAACGCTGGGGCGTTATGCCAAAGAACTGGCTAAGCGGTTGAGAATCCTTTCAGGCACTGAGTTTGTTGATGAATACGGGATGCCTCAAGAAGAAATTCAGATAAGTCTACGAACTGCTGATGCCGCAGCGCTTGGTCGCTCTAGTTCAAACATCGCAGAGTCGCTGGAAGGGGCAGATGCTAAAAACTCGGCGGGTGAACTGGTCAGTGCTTATTCTCGATTTGGTTTAGAGATTGAATCGGAGCTTGATTCGATTGAACGTATTAAGCAAGTCCCTATCGCGACGGATAGCAATGGTCACATCATCCGCATGGAAGACATAGCTTCGGTTAAGCGTGGTGAGAAAAACCCACAAGATCAGATTGCCATTATTGATGGTGAACCGGGTGTGATCGTCGCGGCGCGAATGCAGCCTGCTCTTCGGGTTGATAATTGGACTTCACGTGCGAATGCGTTGATCGACAAGTTTCAACAAGAGCTGCCAAGCAATATCGATGTCACCGTGCTGTTCAATCAGCAGGGCTATACCGAAACTCGCCTAGATGATTTAGGCAAAAGCTTGATGATCGGTTTCGGTTTGATCTTGATTGTATTGTTGGTGACCTTAGGCGTCCGCGCCGCAATATTAGTGGCTATTTCGCTGCCACTCACTTCACTACTTACGCTATCGATCATGAAAATGACCGGTGTGCCAATCAACCAGATGTCAGTAACAGGCTTGATTGTTGCGCTCGGGATTATGGTTGATAACGCGGTGGTGATGGTTGATACGATTCAGGCCTATCGATTGAAAGGGCAGCACAGAGCAGAAGCGACGATGAATTCGCTGAAGCACTTGTGGGTACCTTTACTAGGCTCAACCTTGACAACGGTTTTGGCGTTTGCACCGATTATCTTGATGCCGGGTGCGTCTGGAGAATTTGTCGGTGGTATTGCGATTACCGTCTCTTTCTCATTGATCGGTTCTTATATTATCTCGCACACCTTAATTGCTGGCCTAGCGACAAGGTTGTTGCCGAAACAACTCAGTGATGTGGACAAGAAAGGACAGCACCATTGGTACATGACTGGCTTAAGAATTCCCGCATTAACACGTTGGTTCTCATCTTCAGTCCGTTTTGGTGTCACACATCCAATCATCACTATTGCGTTGGTATTGTTGGTGCCGTTTACTGGCTACTGGAGCATGTCTCAGCTGACTGAGCAGTTCTTCCCGCCATCAGACAGAGATATGTTTGAGATTCAGGTATACATGCCGCCTCAAGCCAGTATTTATGCGACCAAGAGTACCTCGGAAAAAATAGACGACATCATCCATCGTTACCCAGAAGTGGATCGTATTGATTGGCTGGTGGGTGCAAACTTCCCGTCTTTCTATTACAACTTACTAGCAAGACAAAATAACGCGCCGTACTTCTCGCAAGCTATGGTCAAAACTGAAAACTTTACTCAGGCGAACGCGCTGATTCCTGAGTTGCAAAAGGTGTTGGATGAAGAGGTACCGGAAGCACA
The DNA here is from genome assembly GCF_054968605.1 of Pseudoalteromonas sp. G5_S1_14_S5. Taxonomy (NCBI): domain Bacteria; kingdom Pseudomonadati; phylum Pseudomonadota; class Gammaproteobacteria; order Alteromonadales; family Pseudoalteromonadaceae; genus Pseudoalteromonas; species Pseudoalteromonas sp. G5_S1_14_S5. Next base: position 18,544 of record NZ_JBQKUM010000061.1, read on the forward strand.
AATCTTGGTACGTAAGCTTAACCAAGGTCCTCCATTTACGGCGCCAGTTGAGCTGCGTGTTTACGGTGAAAACCTCGATACCTTAAAAGCGATCGGTGAAGATGTACGCTTGATTCTAGCGGGTGTTCCTCATGTAACTCATACGCGAGAAACCTTGCAGCCGGGTACGCCTAAGGTGTGGCTGAAGGTCGATGAAGACACGGCAAAACTCAACGGTATTTCACTGAATCAGTTTGCTGGCATGTTGCAAACCACTCTGATTGGTCGCGAAAGTGGTTCTGTGATCGAGGGCAGTGAGTCTGTGCCGATTCGTGTTCGAGTTGCTGATGAAGCCCGTGAAAACCTAGCGCATTTAAGCAATATCCGTTTGCCAATCAGCTCTGAGGTTTACTCAACGGGCATTAATGTTTCTACTTTGGCTGAGCTTGAGCTGACCACCAGTCGTGGTGCGATTACTCGTCGTAACGGACAACGTGTTAACACCATAGAGGGCTACATTGAAGCGGGCGTCTTGCCGCAAACCGTGCTCAATGAGTTCCAACAGCGATTAGAAAGTTACGAAATTCCATCGGGCTACAGCATCGAATTTGGCGGTGAGTCGGCAGAGCGCGATCACTCGGTAAATAGTCTTATCTCGAATGTCGCCGTTGTGGTTGTGTTGATGGTGTTGGTCGTCGTGATGTCTTTTAACTCGTTTAGGCTAAGTAGCATCATCTTTATGGTGGCAGCACTGGCAGGTGGGTTAGGGCTGTTATCTGTCTGGATCTTCGGCTACCCATTTGGCTTTACGGTGATCATAGCGATGCTTGGGATTGCGGGGCTAGCGATTAATGCAGCTATCGTTATTTTGACGGAGTTGAAGCTAGACGAACAAGCCTCTTCTGGTAATGTCGATGCGGTCGTAGAAGCGGTGATGTCGTGTACTCGCCATATCAGCTCAACTACGATCACTACTGTCGGTGGATTTATGCCGTTGATTATTGCTGGTGGTGGCTTCTGGCCTCCGTTCGCGGTTGCGATTGTTGGCGGTACGGTACTAACCACACTTATCTCATTCTATTTTGTGCCTGTGGTTTATCATTTGATGACTAAAAAACAGCGTAAAACCGTGGGACCACAAGCGGCATAATTGATAAACCAGCGTCCTTACTTTCCTCTAAGTGGGAGAGTAAGGGTGTACTTGTCTCAGTATTTTGACGCCAAAAACGACTCCTTAACTCTGCTTTAGCCTCATTGGCCTTCTATTTCGATACCCACCATCATGATGAAATGAAGCTTACCATTCATATTGAAAATGAATATCTTGCGATAATGACTTTATTTGTGAATACCATTAAATTTATATGTGAATGCAAAAGTTTGAAGTGGATCGCATTTTGTTTAATTCGTGATTTCTAATGTAGTTCATGAGAATGGTCGTTTTTGGCTACCTGTCTCTTAGTCAATTGCTTCTTTACCAGGCCTTTTCACAGTTAGCCTCGCTGATGTGGCACGCTTATCTCGTGCACCCCTTTCTCGACTCATTTTGGTTATTTAACTTTCATAACTGGAAGGTTAGTTTCCAAGTTTGCTGGGTGAGCTTTCAATCGCAACTCCCCATAATGCGCCGAATGTAACAATGCATTTCAAAGTGTAACAATTAAGTCATGTTTTTTGTGTGGTTTTAACCGTGCGGTAATGTTTTTACCAAGCAAAATTAGACTTAATTTGGCTTCCCTTTGAGATGCAGCGTTTCACATGCTCAACACACAAATATTCTAATGACCATGATAACCAGTACTCGAACGTTCGATTTGAGACTGGATAACCATCGAGAAAGTTAATGGAAGCTTCAAGATATAAACGCATTTTATCGAGAGCAAACCTGTCGAGGATTGGTTTGGTGGCAACTGCCCTGATGCTCGAAGGATGCAACTCCGCATTGCTCGACCCTAAAGGTAGTGTTGGTGTTCAGGAAAAAGAGCTGATTATTACTGCTTTACTTCTGATGCTGATTGTCGTTATCCCTGTGATCCTAATGACGGTCTACTTTGCTTATAGATACCGCGAAACCAATACCACGGAAGAGTACGCACCTGACTGGGCGCACTCGACCAAGATTGAAATCGTTGTATGGACGATTCCAATCATCATTATTGCGATTCTTGCGACCATCACTTGGCGTTCAACACACGAACTAGAGCCATCTAAGCCTCTAGAGAGTGATGTACAGCCAATGGTGATTGAAGTGGTATCGCTGGACTGGAAGTGGCTATTCATCTACCCGGAACAACATATTGCAACGGTTAACTACGTGGCGTTCCCGAAAGATGTCCCTGTTACATTTAGGCTAACTTCTGACAACATTATGAACGCGTTCTTCATCCCACGTCTTGGTTCGCAAATCTACGCAATGCCGGGAATGGTGACCAAGTTGAACTTGATTGCAAACCACGAAGGTGACTTTAAAGGCTTTGCATCGAACTACAGTGGCGAAGGTTTCTCTCAGATGAAATTCACAGCATCAGCACTGCCTGATCAAGTGGCATTTTTAAACTGGGTGGAGACGGTGAAGGCAAGCCCTGATCGCATTGAAGATTGGGAGCAGTTCCGTTCACTGGCAGCACCAAGTGTCGCTGAACCTGTGACGCTGTTTTCTAGTGTCCCACCATTTTTGTTCACTGATGTTGTGACCCAGCACCCTGGTTCAATGAACTGTTTGCCGGAAAACCAAGGATAATCGTAATGTTTGGAAGATTAACTCTAGAGTCCATTCCCTACCACGAACCTATTATCGTCGTGACACTTGCGGTGATTGCGCTGGTTGGTTTGGCTGTTGTTGCTGCGGTAACGAAAGCTGGGAAATGGCAATACTTATGGAATGAATGGTTTACTTCAGTAGACCACAAAAAACTGGGCTTCATGTACATTGCCGTTGCGATGATCATGTTGATTCGTGGTTTTGCCGATGCGGTGATGATGCGTAGTCAGCAGTTGTTATCCGCTGCAGGCGAGAGCGGTTACTTACCACCGCATCACTATGATCAGATCTTCACCGCTCATGGTGTGATCATGATTTTCTTTGTGGCGATGCCGCTGGTGATTGGTTTGATGAACATCATCGTACCGCTGCAAATCGGTGCTCGTGATGTTGCGTTCCCTTATCTAAACAACCTGAGTTTCTGGCTGTTTGTCGTTGGCGTGATCCTAACCAATATGTCACTTGGCCTTGGTGAATTTGGCCGCACAGGTTGGCTAGCTTATCCGCCACTGTCTGGCATTGAGGCAAGCCCTGGAGTCGGGGTGGATTATTGGATATGGGCGCTGCAAATATCTGGTGTCGGTACTACGCTAACGGGTGTGAACTTCTTCGCGACCATTCTACGCATGCGTACTCCGTCTATGCCAATGATGAAAATGCCAGTGTTCACGTGGGCGTCTCTGTGTGCCAACATTCTGATCATCATCTCTTTCCCGATCCTAACGGTAACTATCGCGCTACTGACGCTGGATAGATACATCGGCACGCACTTCTTCACCAATGATCTTGGTGGCAACGTGATGATGTATGTGAACCTGATTTGGGCATGGGGACACCCAGAAGTATACATCCTTATCTTGCCTATCTTCGGTGTGTTCTCTGAAGTGACAGCAACGTTCGCACGTAAAAAACTGTTTGGTTATACCTCACTGGTTTGGGCAACGGTTGCAATCACTATCCTTGCGTTTGTCGTTTGGCTGCACCACTTCTTCACTATGGGCTCTGGCGCGAATGTGAATGCCTTCTTTGGTATCGCAACCATGATTATCTCTATCCCGACCGGGGTTAAGATCTTCAACTGGCTGTTCACTATGTATAAAGGCCGCATCCGCTTCACAACACCTATGCTGTGGACTGTTGGTTTCCTTATCACCTTCACGGTTGGTGGTATGACGGGCGTACTAATGGCAGTACCGGGTGCAGACTTCATTCTGCATAACTCAGTATTCCTGATTGCTCACTTCCACAACGTGATCATCGGTGGCGTAGTATTCGGTTGTTTTGCGGCAATTGGCTACTGGTTCCCGAAAGCGACAGGTTTCACTCTGAACGAAGTTTGGGGTAAACGAGCGTTCTACTGTTGGATCATCGGTTTCTTGATGGCGTTCTTACCGCTTTACGCTCTTGGGTTCATGGGCATGACGCGTCGTTTGAGCCAAGACATTAACCCTGAATTCTTCCCTCTACTAGCGGTTGCGGCTGCAGGTACTGGTGTGATTGCGATGGGTGTTGTGTGTCAGTTTGTTCAGTTCTTCGTGAGTGTTCGTGACCGTGACCAAAACCGCGACCTTACAGGTGACCCGTGGGGTGGACGTACTTTTGAATGGGCAACGTCTTCACCACCGCCGTTCTACAACTTTGCAAAACTGCCTAAGGGCGATGAGCTAGACGCGTTCTGGTATCAAAAGCAAAGTGGTGAGTTCGATCCAACTCAGGAAGAAGAATACGAACGTATCCACATGCCGAAGAACACACCGACAGGTATTTATGTATCTGCATGGTCGTTGCTATTTGGTTTCGCAATGATCTGGTACATCTGGTGGTTAGCGGCGGCAAGCCTAGTTGGTATTGTCGTGACATGTATTCAACATAGCTACAACGATGATGTTGACTACTACGTGGAAGTGGAAGAAATCAAAGCGATTGAAGCGGCTCGACGTGCACAGTTAGCAGAAGCGAAAAAACAGTCGGTGGGTGAGAACAGCGCTGACGGTGATAACAACACAAATAAAGATGATTTGGAGACGACGTATGCAAGCTAATACTCCGTCGCACACTTACGATCTTGCACATTCGCATGATCATCACCATGACTCAGCGGGCAACAAGTTGTTTGGCTTCTGGGTTTACTTGATGAGTGACTGTGTGCTGTTTGCCACGCTTTTCGCGACTTATGCCGTATTAGAAAGTGGCTCTATTGCAGGACCAACGGGCAAAGACATCTTCGAACTTCCGTTCGTGTTTGTGGAAACCATGATGCTGCTGTTCAGTAGTATTACTTTCGGTTTTGGCATGATCGCAATGAAACGCCAAGATGTTTCTGGTCTGAAAAAGTGGCTAAAAGTAACGTTTCTACTGGGCTTAGCCTTTATCTGTATGGAAGTGTATGAATTCCATCATTTGATTGCTGAAGGTTATGGCCCTCAAGAGAGTGCGTTTCTATCTGCGTTCTTTACCTTGGTAGGCACACACGGCTTGCACGTGACGTTTGGTCTTATTTGGATGGCTGTGGCGTATCACCAGCTTTCAACTAAAGGCTTAAACGACAACATGTCGATGCGCTTTCAGTGCTTGAGCTTGTTCTGGCACTTCCTAGATATCGTTTGGATTTGTGTATTTACCATTGTGTACTTAATGGGGGTGATGTAGTGGAACAGCATCTAGATAGTGTTGTAAAAGATTATGTGATTGGATTTGTTGCATCACTGATTCTAACCATTATTCCGTTCTATTTAGTGTGGGCGCATGCGCTTCCAAGTACTGAGACTTACGTAGTTCTGTTTGGCTGTGCGCTAGTGCAGATCTTCGTACAATTTAAGTACTTCCTACATATGGAAGTGAAGACAACCGATGGTCAGTGGAATTTAGTATCACTGATGTTTACTGCCATTGTTGTATTGATCCTTATCGCTGGCTCGGTGTGGATCATCTACAACATGAACGTCAATATGAAGTTGTAGGCTAAGGTATGCTGAAAAGTTATTTGTCTATTACCAAACCGGGCATCATTTTCGGCAACCTGATTTCTGTTGCGGCGGGGTTTTTCCTTGCCGCAAAGACAGAACCAGCCAGTGCGATGTTGTTACTGATAACATTGGCGGGTGTGGGGCTTGTGATTGCATCAGGTTGTGTGGTGAATAACATTTTTGATCGCGATATTGATCAAAAAATGAAACGCACTCAGAACCGAGAGTTGGTTCAGGGCAACATAAATACTGACGTCGCATTCATATACGCGTTGGTCATGTTGCTAGCTGGTACGGCGCTACTGTTCCAATACGTTAATCCGATGTCTGCGGTAGTGGTGTTGCTAGGCTACGTGTTTTACGTCTTTTTCTACACCATGTGGTACAAGCGTAATTCGGTGTATGGCACGCTCGTAGGCAGTATCTCTGGTGCGGTACCACCATTAGTTGGTTACCTCGGTGTGACAAACTACTTGAGTATCGAAGCGGTACTGCTGTTTATCATGTTCTGTTTATGGCAGATGCCGCACTCGTATGCGATTGCGATGTTCCGCATTCAAGATTACCGAGATGCGGGTATTCCTGTACTACCGGTAAAAGAGGGTATCGATAAGGCCCACAAACACATGAAAGCGTACGTGGTTGCTTTTGGCGCGGTTGCTCTTGGGTTGTTCTTGCTCGGCGAAGCGGGTTACGAATACCTAGCGGTGTCGGCGGCAGTATGCTTTATTTGGACCAAGGTGACATTCCGTAAGGTGGATTGCGCCAACTACATCCAATGGTCAAAGACGGTCTTTAAAGTCTCTTTACTGGTGGTGATGAGCATCAGCGGTGTTCTTGGACTAGAACTGATCCCGCTGCCATTTTTATAGCGCTGCACTAATAAAATACCCCGCATAAGCGGGGTGTTTTTTTACTCTCTACCGATTACTTGTTGATCGTGACTTTTGTAATCACAATATCTTCACAAGGTACATCCTCGTGACCCCAGCGAATTGTCGTTGGTTCAGCTGCAATCTTATTTACTACATCCATACCTGCCGATACTTTACCGAATACAGCGTAACCCCAACCTGCGTTCGTAGTCGAGGTGTGATCAAGGAAGTCGTTGTCATCAAGGTTGATAAAGAATTGTGCTGTTGCAGAATGTGGTGCATCAGTACGTGCCATTGCTACAGAGCCAATTACGTTCTTTAGACCGCGGTTTGCTTCATTTACGATAGGCGCACGTGTTGGTTTTTCTGTCATGTCGATAGTGTGACCACCACCTTGAATCATGAAACCTTCAATAACACGGTGAAATGTCGTGCCCTCGTAGAAACCGTCTTGGCAGTATTTAAGGAAGTTTTTCGACGTTACTGGTGCTTTCTCAAGGTTCAGTTCAATTTCAATGTCGCCAAAGTTGGTAGTCAGAGTGATCATAAAGGTCCCAATATTTGATTGCTAAGGGTTTTGAGTACGAGTATTTTCAGTACAACAACATAGTCGATGACTTAATAAGTTGCAGTATATGAAAATTTGCTGCGGATGCCAGTGAACAATAGCGCGAGTCTTTAATTTACATGCGCTCTGAGCGCCGATAGAGATAAAAAAGCCAGTGATGAGTTCACTGGCTTAGAGATGAAAAATGACTTAGAGCGTTAGCAGATAGTTAACTAGCTGGTTGTACTCTTCGTAGCTTTTGATTTGGTCCGGCTTTACGATGTACTTGTTATTGACCAGTACACCAGGAACGCCGGTTAGCGTGCTTGCATCAAATTGTTGATCAAAGCGTTTCTGCATAGAGTTAACCGCAAAGCTGTTGTATGCCGCGTCAAACTTCTTAGCATCGACACCATTATCAATGAACACTTGGCGCAGTTCAGCTTCATCGCGTGGTGTCTTTTGCTTCTCATGGATCTGAGCAAACATAGCAGGAACCATGCTCTCTTCAGCATCCAATGAAATCATTGTTGCGTAAGCTTTGGCCATCGGTACTGCCATATTGTTACCCATAAAAGCGACGTGAACCTTTTGGAAGCTTGCTGATTCCGGTAGGTCTTCTTTTAGGTACTTAATTACCCCTTCGAACTTGTAACAGTGTGGGCAGTAGAAAGAGAAAAATTCAGTCACAACTGGCTTTTCTGCTTTTGCTACATCAAGGATCTTGTAGTGAGTACCTTCTTCAAATTGAGCGGCGCTGACTGAAGCGCTCATAATTAGAGCAGCAAAAAGGTTAAATAGTTTTTTCATGTGTTTATTTCCTAAATTTGGATGTCGTTAAGCACAGCAAAATTGCTCTTTTGGGTGGCATGGATTGCCAATTTGGGACAAACGATTAAGAAATAGGGGGGCGATAAGGTGCTTGAGGCGCAATAATCGCTTTGTGTGAAGGTTCTTTTTCAATAAGAGCTAAAGAGACAGTTTGAGTATCGAAGGACTCAGACACAATCAATGGTGGCATTTTTAACAAGCAAATTGAGCCACAACAATGATGTTCAATGTTAGCTTGGGCAATTGGCTGTGAAGGCGAGATACTGTTTGACTGCGTTGATAGATGTTGAGATGCCACGATATTGTTACTCGCAATGCTATCCACACTGATGGTGGCCATTACCATCGCAAGCAGCATAAAAACGTGTACCCAAATTTTGCTTATCAACTTTGGCATGAAATAGTGGTCTTTGTCTCTGAACAACGGCTTAAATAAATCAGATTCTGCAACTGGCAAACCGCTCAGCCACAAAACGAGCAAATCATACCTCACTCGTTTATCTATCTCTAATTAAAACCCAGCAAAACTTAGCAGGGCTCAACTTTTATTTGGCCTGGTACTGTTTGATAAACATCTTAACCGCTGAGTTCACGATGATGTTTTTGTGCTGTGTGTCGGGAGAAGGGGCATGACCAATGATCTTCGGCCAAAAAGCGAATGACTTAATGAGTGCGATGAATTGAGTTGAAGCAAACAGAGGGGCGAACTCGACTAAGCGACCATCGGCCTGCGCAGCTTTTATCCAAGTCATCAGCCCACTCTCTGCTTGAGAGCTTTTCTCCATTGCTTGGCTCGCGAGTTCCACATTATGGAAGTACTCAGAGAAAAGCACGCGTGATAAATCGATAAAACCTTCAGACTCTAAAAGCTCTAGTTCTTGATTCGCGATTGATGCGAGCTGTTGTTCAAGAGACAGTTCAGCCTGATAGGGAAGTGCGTGGCGGCGAGCGTTTTACTCCAAATACTGCCTAGTATCTCCTCGAGAAGCAGTTCTTTGCTAGCAAAATGATTGCAGACGGTGCGTTTAGATCCTTCAGCTCGGCTCGATATTTTGTCCATATTGGTGGCCTTATAACCGTGCTGAGTAACTTCTGCGATAGCAGCGGCAACGATTGATTTTCGTTTTCTTTGGCTCAGTGTTCTCTTTACAGTTATTGGGATACTACTCAATGTGTCGCGGTTAGCATTGCATACGTTAATTTTACACCACGAAGTTTACCTTTAGAACTCCCACGATGGTTTTGGTAATTAGAGTGTTAGCACCTGAATCGCTTTGCAATGCACTGTTGGTGTCATAGAATCGAAAGCGGATTCGAATTTTATTGATATCAACGGAAGAGATCAAACAATCAATGAGTAGTATTTTAGAGTGTATTCGTACAGTTGGACGAGGGGAAAGAGGGCGCAAGCCTTTATCGTTCGAACAAGCCTACCGCATCATGGATGAGTATTTAAGCGGACAGGTCGGTGACGATCAGATGGCTATGCTACTAATGTTAATTCGTGTACAGAACGAGACCAATGAAGAGATTGCTGGCTTTGTTAAAGCGTTTCAATCTCGAGTACCCGATTTAGGGGCTGATATTGATTGGCCGTGTTATGCCGGTAAGCGCAATGAAAGCGCAAGTGGTAAGCCTTGGAACCTGCTGGCGGCTAAGATCTTAGCGGATAACGGCTACAAGGTATTGATGCATGGTTACATGGACAAGCCGAGCGGTAGAACGCACGTAGAAAGCCATTTGCAAGATGTCGGTCTGCAATGTGCTGATAATCCTGTACATGCTAAGTCGATCCTTGAGCGAGATGGCATTGCTTATTTACCGTTAGCTAATTTTGCTCCTGAAGCGCAAACCATGATTGGTTGGAAGCATCGCTATGGGTTGAGAACGCCGATAAATACGGTGGTTCGAGCACTGAACCCTGGTGGTGGCCGTTTAGGTTTACGTGGCAGCTTCCATCCGGGCTTCCCACAGCTTCATGCTGAAGTTGAACATGTGATTGGCAACAAATCTTATTCGGTTATCTCTTTCAAAGGAATGAACGGTGAGTCGGAATACAACCCTAAAGTCAGTCAAACGGTATGGATGAGCTCTCCTGATAAAGTTGAGTCTTTCTATTGGGAAGAGATGATGAACTCAGATCTACCACTGCCGAGTGAATGTGCACTCGGGACACCTGCTGAAGAAATGACTTTGATGGCGAACACAGTGGTCTATAGTATGACCGCAATTTTGTTTGCGGAGACGCATGACAAAACTGAGGCCTACCAAAAAGCGGTACGCCTGTGGCATGAGTACTGTGCATGTTAGTTGAAATACGCTAGAACTTATAAGAGAAGGTCAGCGATTGCTGT
>NZ_JBQKUM010000062.1:0-28800 GCF_054968605.1 Pseudoalteromonas sp. G5_S1_14_S5
CTCATCATGAGGCCTTTTTCTGTTTGTTTCGTAGTTTGTGTTGAATACTTTTATTGAGCTTCAGCTAGTGCAATACCGCGCTGAGTTAGGCCACAAAGCATTACAGGAACTGCATTGAAGATCTCTTCAAACTGTTCTAAGCCTTCGATACCTTGTTCTGAAAGTGTTGCGATTGAAGTTTCTGGATCGTAAAGCATGCTCAGAGAAAGTAGAACGCCGCCAACCAGGGCGTTGTCTTCGCTATCTTCAGGCATTAGCGTTTCCCAATCATCACGAGCAATCTGCCAGCCTTGAAGTAAGCCTTCACAGAAATCACGAGCAGCAGTATTAACCACTTCCTCTTCGTCTAATTGACAAGCTTCAGGCCAAACCCAAGTGCCTTCGATTAATTCTGGACGAGTTTTGTTCCAAAGCGCAATGATTACTTCAATGTAGCTTTCTAGTTGCTCGCCGTCAGTGAAAGGAGCGACTTCTTCGCCCCCCCAAAGGAACGGTAGCCACTCATGCGGGGTTAACACATTAGGTGCTGCAGCCATTGCAGTGACAAAGCCCATGGTTTTGTGTTCTGTGATTAGCTTTCCTTCCAACTCTGGAAGCGCAAGAATATCTTGTAAAGTCAAAGTGAGGTACCGTAAAAGGGAACATATTTGCGCTTATAGTACCAATGAACTTGTGCCAATCAAGCTTCAATCTAAAAAGGCTTGATGTCGTTGATGATAAACACTAGGTTTAACAGAAAAGAAAACAATAAAAGAATTATGCAGATACGGTCGTCTTTAAAGAAAAAAAGCATGGTAGCGCTTGGGTTATATCTTGCAATGTTTATCGCTATTGTCGGTAGTGTGACGTATTACGTCGTAGAATCCCCTGTGCGCGCCAAACTGCAACAGAACCTCGACCTTCGTAGGCAATTACTGTCTTCGTTGATTACAGAGCCACTCAGCAGCTCTCAAGGCTTTGTTGATAGTTTAGTTGGCTTTGCTCAGGCACATCGTAAAGGTGAAGATATTATCCCGCTGTTCAAGTCGATGTTAGCCGCGAGTGACGACACCATCGTCAGTGCTGGTATTTGGCCTGAACCTTTTATGCTCGATTCTGATAAGTTGCTGAACAGTTACTTCTTCAACAAAGCTGACGACGGAACCATCGATCAGCTTTTTTCTTACAACAACCCTAAAAATGCCCCCTATCACGAAGAGCATTGGTATACCTCGGTGGTCGATGAACCGCAGGGAACCATCTCATGGAGTGATGTCTACATCGATCCTTACACGCACGTTCGAATGATCACAGCGTCTTCGCCTTATTATTACGATGACACCTTTGCAGGTATCGCGACGGTGGATCTCTCTTTGGAAGAGTTACTGGATTTTATTAAGAATCACGCAGAAGAGTACAACCTCGGTATTACCTTGAGAGACAAGCTCAACAAAGTCCTGATTTCTCATAACTTTAACCTTGTTGAAGGGATCTACATTAGTAGCAATCAATTCGGTGAATTTGGCTGGCAAGTCGATGTCGTTAACTCTAAATCCCGGGTAGCAGACGAAGTGTTTCGTCAGGTGATGAGTATCGAGGGAGGTATTGTACCCTTGTTGCTACTCTGTGTGATGGCGGGTTATTACTTACTGAACCGTTATTTAATCACTCCAATTACCAACATCGCCACTCAAGTCAACAGTACAAAAGCCGGTGAAGTGATTGATGTTGATTACTCAAGTCATGATGAGATCGGCCACCTGATCAAAACCTTCAATGAGAAGACGGTATATCTCGAAGCCGAAAAAGTGAAAGCACAAGCATCAACCAATGCGAAAACGGCTTTCCTTGCGACTCTGTCACACGAAATTCGTACCCCAATGAATGGTGTATTGGGGACCGCGCAAATTCTGTTAAAAACTCCGCTTAATGCTGAGCAAGAGAAGCACCTAAAGAGTCTGTATGAATCAGGTGATCACATGATGACCTTGCTGAACGAAATCTTGGATTTTTCTAAGATTGAGCAGGGTAGGTTAGACCTTGATGAGACGCGCTTCCCTCTGGATTCGATCATCGGCAGTATCAACAGTGTTTACTACACACTGTCTTTTGAGAAAGGGCTCCAATTTAAGGTGTACTCGGAAGTGCCTTCCGGTCGCTGGTACTTCTCCGACAAAGCACGCTTGCGCCAAATTCTATTTAACCTCTTAAATAACGCAGTGAAGTTCACCTCTCGCGGTTTTGTTGAGGTTTACCTTAAAGAAATAGTCGAAGGTAGCGATACTTACCTCAGCATTCGAGTTCGTGATACAGGTATCGGTATATCTAAAGAGGCGCAAAAGCGTATTTTTAAACCGTTTGAACAAGCAGAGTCTTCGACGACAAGACGTTTTGGTGGTACAGGGCTTGGTCTAGCCATTGTAAAGAAAATTACTCAACTAATGGATGGCAACATTACCGTCACAAGTAAAGAGGGGATAGGCACGAGCTTTAACGTGCGGTTAAAAATTCAACCTTCTCAGCCTGGCGAAATAGAGAGCTTGCCACATAAGAAGTTAGATTACTCTGGCTTGAAGGTGCTGATCGTTGAGGACAATCGAACCAACACGGTAATCATTGAGACCTTTATGAATAGTAAGGGCTTTACTTGTAAGAGCGTTGAAAACGGTGAACTGGCGATACAGGCGCTTGTTGCTGAGCGATTTGATCTCGTGTTGATGGATAACCACATGCCAGTTATGGACGGCGTAGAATCAACAACAGCCATTCGAGCGTTAATTGGTGAAGTGTCTTCTGTCTTGATATTTGGTTGTACGGCTGATGTCTTCAAAGAGACTCGTGAGCGCATGCTTGGGGCTGGAGTCGATTATATCATCGCTAAGCCGATTGATGAGCGTGAACTTGATGATGCCTTGTTCCGTTACTCTAACAAGCTTTATCAATATCATGAAACCAAAAACCAGAATGACAACGGATCTCTGGGGGAACTTGTGAGCTAAAATAGTCACGATGTAAACCTTCATAAAAAGAGCCTAAGTCGCTCACTACCGAAACCTGATCTGCGCAACAAGGACAATACCGAAGAGCTACTCGTGACACTCTATGTCGCGTTAGAAGACAATAACCTAGACCTGATTCAATCGGCGTTAGAAAGTCTGCGTAAGCATGTCGAACTTATGGACAATGCTGAACTTTCTCGCCAAGTTGATAAAGCATTAGAACAGGTTTCTTTAGGCGATCCGCCGACTCAAGATGTGATCAACATTATTACCGTCAGCCTGCCTATGGCGCAGCTGTTGTTTAATTACGAAAAGTTAATAACGAAATGGCCAAACTTTAACCTCAGTGGTTTTTAGTCGATGCGACTGGTTTTTAAATGGTTTTAGTTGTTAATTTACAACTTTATTTTTAATTTGAAATGTATGACTACTAATCTTGTGTTTTAATAGCGACACTATCTTGTTGGGCGTGAAGGAACCTTGTTTATATGTTGCTAAATCACTAAATAGGTAGTGATATATTTTAGGTTTAACGTTAAATGAAGTCTCGTGGTCCATTTTGTATTCGTAACGCAGCGGCGGATACATTTGCTATGGTAGTTTTCTGTTTTATCTCCGGCATGATCGTAGAAGTGTTCATCTCTGGTATGGCGTTCGAGCAATCTCTTGCTTCTCGCACGCTGTCGATTCCTGTAAACATTGCGATTGCATGGCCTTATGGTGTGTTTCGTGATTGGTTCTTGCGTAATGGTGCAAAAATTTCACAAAGCTTGTTGATGAAAAACCTCTCTGACTTAATGGCTTACGTGTTATTCCAGTCTCCAGTGTATGCTGGTATTTTGTTAGCTGTTGGTGCTTCAAGCGACCAGATCGTGACTGCGGTAACCAGTAACGCAGTGATCTCTTGTGGCATGGGTGTATTGTACGGTTACTTCTTAGATATGTGCCGTAAGTGGTTTAGAGTTCCAGGTTACTATCAACAAGCTTAAGAAAAGCAACAAGCTTAAGAATAGAGACAGCATCAAATTTGGTTTGTTTTTGATCTAATGAGTTAATTTCTAATCGAACAAACTTAAAAAGGTACTTTTTTTGATAATGCCCCTTGACCAAAGCATGCAGAATCAATAAAGTAGCGCCTCGTTGAGTGACGAGCTCAACACAACCTGTGGAAGGATGGCTGAGTGGCTTAAGGCGCTCGCCTGGAAAGCGAGTATACGTTTATAGCGTATCTGGGGTTCAAATCCCCATCCTTCCACCACTATTCTAAACCCCAGCAGAAATGCTGGGGTTTTCTCGTTCTTGGGCAGCTAAATTTTTATATCTTTCTTCCTTTCGAAACATTACTTTCTCAAATCCTTTTTGTGGTCGCTACCCCCACTGTTTATGTTGAAGCATTTTGAACAAGATTAGCGATTGATGTCACCGATAAACGCTTGACTTATTGTCATGAATCTACAAGATTTAGAGTAAGCAACATTATGAATAATCTTAACTCTTAGGAATCTATCGCATCATGACAGAAACCCTCGTTTCTCCGTTGCTCTCCTTTACCATTGCGATCTCATTACTGTTCATTGGTAAAGGCTTAATCGAGCGCTCTGAAGTATTAAGGAAGTATTCCCTACCAGAGCCAGTTATTGGCGGCTTTGTTTGTGCTGCTTTTGTCGCTGCGCTTTACTATCTCTTTGAAATCCAAATTACCTTTAGCCTTGATGTTAGGGACTTTTTACTTCTTTACTTTTTTGCTGGTATTGGTCTTCAAGCTGACATTAAGACGTTAGTAAAAGGTGGGCGGCCACTGTTTATCCTGCTCTGTCTGGCTTCGACTTTTATCGTTCTTCAAAACGTGGTGGGTATGGTCGTCTCATCGGGTTTTGGTATGGATGCGAGAGCAGGTTTGCTGTCAGGTTCTATTAGCTTGATTGGCGGTGTCGGTACAACCCTAGCTTGGGCGCCAATGTTTGTTGAAGAGTTTGGTATTTCTAACGCGCTCGAGCTTGGTGTGGCTTCCAACACGGTTGGTTTAATTGCAGCGTGTGTGATTGGTGGTCCGATTGCCAACTACCTTCTCAATAAACATAAAGTGAGCCCTTCAAATGAAGAAGATTTAACGGTTGGTGCATTCCAAGAGAGTGAGACCAAAACTGAGCTCAGCCACTACGGTGTTTTATGGGCATGGTTAATTTTAAACCTGACACTTATGCTGGGTTATAGCTTGAGTGAAGTTATTGAATCAATGGGCTTAAAACTGCCTCTATTCGTAAGCTGTTTAATCGCAGGTATTTTAATCGGAAACGTTGGTCGGGCTTTGTTCAAGAAGCGTCGCACACAAGAAAAAATTGCCCAAGGTCGGAAAGGGTTGGCAATGATCTCCGATATCTGCCTGGGCATGTTTTTAACTATGGCATTAATGGGACTCCGCATTTGGGATCTTGACGGGCTGTTTGGCTATATCTCTGTGGTCATGAGCATCCAAATTCTACTTTCGCTGCTATTTACAGTGTTTGTCGTTTATTACTTGATGGGAAGAAACTACGATTCAGTGGTGATATGTTCTGGCTTCGGAGGCATCACTTTAGGTTCGACTGCAACAGCGATTGTAAACATGACTGCCGTGACTCATCGCTACGGTGCGAGCCCACAAGCATTTATCGTAGTGCCTTTAGTGTGTGGCTTCTTTGTCGATTTGATTAATGCGCTTGTGATCAGTTTCTTTGTTGGGATGTAGTATTTCTCTGGTCTATTTTGCTAAATCAAAAAAGCCTAGCGTTGAAGTTAGGTTTTTTTGTATCTATGTTTTTCGTCTTTATTGGTGTACATCGTCTTCGACCAAATGTATGTTCAGTTCAGGCGGCAGCTGAGTGTTGTTCGTGTAGATACGGTCAAAATCATTCAGTGATTTTACCTTCAGAGCAGCAAAGCGACCCCATTTACTAGCATCTGCGACTAGCCAACTTTTACGGCTGTTCTTTATGATTGACTTGGATAGGTCAGCTTCAACTTGCTCATGTTCCATGGCGAAATGACTGTCTGTTACTGAACCACAACCACAGATGCCGATGTCTGCTTCAAAGTCGGAAAAGAAGTGGACTACGCTACTGCCAACCATATCTTGATGCTCTCGTCTGAACAAACCACCTGCCAAATAAACTTCAATCTGCCCATTTGCCTCAAGGATGCGAGCGACCTGAAGGTTATTGGTGATCACGCGCAGAGCTGGCTTTGCCAATAAGTACTGTGCGATTCGAGTGACGGTCGTACCAATGCCCATCATAACCGTTGAGCCTTCAGGTATCGCATCGGCAACTGCTATAGCAATACTGTCTTTTGTTTCTGACTCAACACCAGCGCGGTATCTATAACTGGTATTGGTGAGCGTAGTAGGTAGGCTGACGCCTCCATGCACTCTTCGCGCTAGACCTTGCTCACACAGGTAGTTTACATCACGACGAATGGTTTGGGTTGTGACAGAAAATAACTCGGCTAAGTGGTCGATCTGAATATCTTGGTTAGCTTTGAGCGTTACGAGTATTTCTTTCTGGCGGTGGTTCAGTTCCATAGAAGCCCACTAAAATTGGTTTGGTACGTCAGTGATGATGTTATCGACGCCTAGGTTGAAATATTTAGCCACCAATTGTGGATCGTTCAGAGTCCATATTTTAAGGACTGCACCTGAAGTTTTGATCGCTTTTGCCGTTTTTTCATCAAGAATGCGGTGATCGATATGAATACTGTACAGATCCAGTGATTGAAGAGATTCCAGGCTGAAATCGTTCCACACTTCACAGATGAAACCACGTCTAACCTCTGGCATCATCTGTTGGCAAAGACTTAGCGCCTCTATTTTGAAGCTTGATATGAGCAGTTTTTCAATAGGGAACTGCTTTTTCTCAATCAGTGCGATCACTGTTTCAACTAGAGGTTGAATAGCCTTATCGTCATAAATTTTGACCTCAAGGTTCAGAGTTACATCAAGTTCTAAACACTTGTCGAACGCTTCGCTCAAAGTAGGAATCGTTGTCCCCGCGAACTCGCTATCAAACCAACTGCCAGCGTCTAAAGTCTTGAGAGTGGTTAAGTCTAAGTCGGCGATATTGCCCGTGCCGTTAGTACAACGATTGACTGTCTTGTCATGAAAAACCATAGGGATGCCATCAGCGCTCAACTGGGTATCAATTTCAATCCATTTAGCACCAGCTTTCGCTGCGTGTTCAATACTCACTAACGTATTTTCAGGTGCTAAAGAAGCGGCACCGCGGTGGCCTGTGATCATAATTCAACCTCGATGTTCATTTGAAAATTCAGGAAACAGTAGCTCTACTTTATTACAGATTTATTAACTCTCCACCATATTGCGCTGTTTTAAATGAGAACTAGTTAAAAAGAGTTGGATAGAGTTTGTATAATAGTGAGACCTTGTACTCACTATGTTCAAGTCGCTAAGATAAATGTTCATATGAATGTAATAATTCACTCACATACTCTACGAAAACTTAATAACCCCCTCTATATTGAGAAAACGATAGCCACATAAAGGTGATTAAAAATGAAAAAGCTATTAGGTACAGTAATTATGGCGGCAACGCTGCTTGTTGGTTGTGGTGAATCTGACAAGTCTGGTTCTGAAGCTAAAGACGAGCCGATCAATATCAACATGAGCCTTGTGTTCACTCAAAATGAGCTGCTTACACAAGAGCTAATCAAAGCGACCGACAAAATTCGAGAAAGAACCGATGGCTCGGTAAACATTAAAGTTTTCCCTGGTGGTCAATTGCCTGTTTACAAAGACAACTTGGAACAAGTGGTTAACGGTGCCAACTGGATTGCCGTAGAGGATTTGACTTATCTAGGTGATTACGTGCCTGACTTCGCTGCACTGGCAGGTCCAATGCTATACAACACTTACGATGAATATTTAGCGATGATGGACACTGATTTCGTCGCTGGCCTTAAAGCTAAAGCGGAAGAGAAAGGCATAAAAGTATTGAATGCAGACTACATGTTTGGCTTCCGCCACATGATCACCAATAAAGAGATCGTTAACTCTGATGACATGAAAGGCATGCGTATTCGTGTTCCACAAAGTCAGCTGTTCATTAGCACACTTTCAGCAATGGGCGCAGCTCCAGCTTCTCTTCCATTCCCTGAAACCTATGCAGGTGTTCAACAAGGCGTTGTCGACGGTCTTGAAGGTTCTATCCTGACAATGTACTCAACCAAGATCTACGAAGTGGCTAAGAACATGTCTTTGACTAAGCACTTCCTTGGCACAGTGGGTATCTACATTTCACCAACGCTTTGGGACAAATTTACGTCAGAGCAACAACAGATCATCAACGAAGAGCTAGAGGCTGGTGCTGAATCTAACACTGCTGAGTTAGTTAAATTGGATGTTGAATACACTCAAAAACTAGAAGAGCTAGGTGTTACCTTCAATGAAGTAAATTCTGAAGAGTTCAACCAGTTGACGGCGGATGTGTACAACCAGTTCCCAAGTTGGAGTGAAGGCATACACGCGACGATCATGAAAGAGCTAGAAACGATCCGAGCTGCACAGTAGTCCTGCAGAACTTAATTTGTAAATGATTACGGCCTAAATATTCTTAGGCCGTTTTATTCCTGAAATACCCACGTTGTATTAGGTATTTCGCTGGAGAAGTCTTTTGTTTTTATTGAAAAATATTGAAGAAATCCTCGCTTCTATCGCTATTTCGATCACCGTTTTGGTTGTTATCGTTAACGTCGTCTTGCGTTATGGATTTGGCTTTGTTGTCCCTTGGAGTGAAGAGTTATCGGTTATTTGCTTCATTTGGGCTGTATACTTAGGGATTAGCTCCTGTTACAAACACAAGCTTCACATGGGGGTGGATGTGGTAGTTTCCATGCTACCAGAAAAAGCAAAAACTCCATTTAGATTGTGTGTTTCCGTTTTCCTACTGGCTCTGAACATTTTGATGGCGGTTCTGAGTTATCAATATCTCATGCTATCTAACAAAGTAACGCCAGTTATGGGCGTATCATATTTTGTTATCAATGGCGTGTTGTTGCTTTGTTTCTCATTGATGGCGATCCACACCGTTCGATTTATCGCGAACGATGTCGCTTCTCTAAAGCGCTCTTCTAAGTAGGTACGATTCATGGAAAGCTATCTTCCAATCCTTATTCTGTTTGTTCTGTTTCTTTTGAACATCCCCATCGCGTTTTCTCTGATTGCATCGGCGATGGTTTACTTTCTTTTTATCAATGACTCTATTCCTGTGAGCTTGGTGATGCAGCGTTTTATTAGCTCTGCTGAGTCTTTTCCGTTGTTGGCCATTCCGTTCTTTATCATGGTGGGTTCGGTGATGAACTATGCCGGGATCAGTAAGAGCTTACTCGCCTTTGCCGATTCAATTATTGGGCATAAAACCGGTGGTCTTGCTCAAGTGAATGTCGCATTGAGTACTCTTATGGGGGGTATCTCTGGATCTGCAAACGCTGATGCAGCGATGCAGTCGAAGATTCTTGCTCCCGAGATGACTAAGCGTGGGTATGACTTGCCATTCACGGCCGCTGTAACAGCTGCGTCATCAAGTATCAGTCCAGTGATTCCACCGGGTATTAACCTAATCATCTTTGCTTTATTAGCGAACGTGTCAGTCCATCAAATGTTCATTGCGGGTTACGTTCCGGCATTTTTGATGGCGCTGTCGCTAATGGTGACGATCGCGTTCATAGCTCGCAAACGCCGTTACAAACCGTCGCGCTCTGAGCCTGCTTCTGCCAAAGAGCGTTTTCATTACTTCTTGAAAGCGATTCCGGCACTGTTGATCCCGTTCGGCATTATTCTGGGCATGCGTTTTGGCTTGTTTACGCCTACTGAAGCGGGTGCGATTGCCGTATTGCTTTGCGCTATTATTGGCATCTTCGTTTATCGTCAATTGGGCTTCCGCCATATCCCGCTGATCATGCGTGAAACAGTGCAGGGCACCAGTAGTGTCATGTTCATTATTATCGGTGCCATGGTCTTTGGTTACTACATGACGCTAGAGCAGATCCCACACAATGTTGCATCGGCTTTGATTGAGCTGACAGACAACAAGCTCGTCTTACCGTTGTTGATAAATGTCCTGCTGTTAGTGGTTGGCATGTTCATCGAAGGTGGTGCCGCGATGATCATACTCACGCCATTACTATTGCCAGCGGTGCTTAACCTAGGTGTTAACCCGGTTCACTTCGGCATCATCGTGATTGTGAATATCATGATTGGTGGTGTGACTCCGCCATTTGGCTCGATGATGTTTACGGTTTGCTCGATTTTAAAAGTTCGTATGGTCGACTTTGTAAGAGAAGTGGCTCCGTTGTTGCTAGCACTACTCACGGTTCTGATGTTGCTGACTTTCTCTGAAAGCTTAGTGATGTTTTTACCGAATTTGCTTTAACACTGTTTAGTGATTGATTATTTAGAGGTGTAGAAATGAATTCGGTATCGAATGAATTGAACCACAATTGGAAAAAGATAGATTGGGTGTTAACCGATGTGGATGACACCTTAACCTGGCAAGGTCAATTGCCGCCTGAGACCTTGTTCGCTTTAAGTAAGCTTCGAGATTCGGGCAAGAAAGTGGTTGCGGTAACGGGGGCTTGTGCTGGTTGGTG
Source organism: Pseudoalteromonas sp. G5_S1_14_S5 (assembly GCF_054968605.1). Classification (NCBI taxonomy): domain Bacteria; kingdom Pseudomonadati; phylum Pseudomonadota; class Gammaproteobacteria; order Alteromonadales; family Pseudoalteromonadaceae; genus Pseudoalteromonas; species Pseudoalteromonas sp. G5_S1_14_S5. Next base: position 10,617 of record NZ_JBQKUM010000062.1, read on the forward strand.
TGATCATATTGCTCAGCTGTGGCCTGTTGATGCGGTTCTCGGCGAGAATGGCGCCTTCATTATGGAAAAGAAAAATGGTTATCTGACATTGCGCTCAGATATTCCTTTGCCTGAAGTTAGTGCTAATCAGAACAAACTGAAACAACAAGTCTTAGCTATTTTGAGTGATTACCCAGAGCTCAGTTTAACGTTGGATCAGTCGTACCGTTTGTGTGAGGTCGCGATAGACATCGGTCAAAACCGTCCCAAAGTGGATGACGTGATTATTGAAGAGATAGTTTCGAAGATTCACGCGTTAGGTGCACACGCCACAACAAGCTCCATTCACATTAATGCTTGGTATGGTGAGCACTCTAAGAAAGCAACATCGACCGCTTTTCTCAAAGAAAAGGGGCTATCTGACCAAGCGATCGTCGAGCGTAGTTGCTATGTCGGTGACTCGATGAACGACCAATACATGTTTGAAATTTTGCCGAACAGTGTCGGTGTGGCAAATATTCAGCATTATTGGGAACGACTAGAGCATCACCCATCAGTAGTAATGAGCAAACCTGGAGGATACGGTTTCTCTGAGTTTGTCGATAAGCTGCTTGCCTTAAAATAGCGACTGTTTCTCTGCTTCAAATAGTCGATAGTGAACATCAAACACAGCTTATTTCTTCGTTGGATTGAACTGTGTTTTTGTTTTATTAGAGAAGAATACATATTTCTTCTATGTGATATTTGCTTATTGTGAGCTTTTGTTGTGTCATACCAATCGTAGTAAGTAACTTTTCACCCTAGCTTGTTAAAAACCTCGATAACTTCGTTATAATTTTTGATTGTAGAATAACTACTTATCGAAAAATTCTGCCTTGTTCTCAAGCTTTTTTCCTACGCTATTTTTGATCACTTACTTACTGTGATTGGTATCAGTCGAATCACAAGGAATTTGAATGCAACATTTTAATCTTCGTGCGCTTGCGTATCTGAATGCGTTATCAAAATATGGTTCACTGCGTAATGCATCTAAGATGATGAACGTTGACCCTGCGGCAATGAGTAGAATGCTGACGCATCTCGAAGCACAAGCAGAAATGAAGGTGTGGGAACGCAACAATCGCCAATCACTGCTGACTGAAGCGGGTAACGAGTTATTGAACTACTACCGCTCCATCGTTCGCAGTGAAACGGCGGTGCTGGCTCGTCTAACTAAGTTGAAAAACCTCAAGGGCGGTAACGTTAGTATCGCTATAGGAGAAGGGTTTATCACTAACTTGGTCTCTAAACCGATGCAGACCTTCATGGCTCGATACCCTGATATCAATTTATCGATTGAGATAGCGGGTGCATTGGATGCGGTGAAATTGTTGGAAGATCAACAGATCGATTTCGCGATTACCTATGCGTCTGCTCCTCACCCTAAACTGCATTCACACGTCGAGCGCAGCCACCCTTTAGAGCTTATTGCTCCAAAAGGGCACGTACTGACGACCCAACAAGCACCGGTGACAATGCAAGATATTAGAGAGGCCTCTATTGCTTTGATCGACAACTCGACAGGTATGGGAAGGCTCGTAAAGCAGGCCGAACAAAACTCTCATCTCACTTTGCAACCTAAGCTTCAAACTAACTCGGTTACCGCACTCACTAACTTTGTTTCGGCAGGCCTAGGCGTGACCTTTATGCCTAAGCTCACTGTGCTTGATGAGATCAAATCGGGACAAATTGAAGTGGTTGCGATTGGGCTAGATACCTTCTCTAAAGCGACGGTCAAAGTTCAATCTCTCAAAGGTCGTGCGCTCTCATTGCAAGCCGAAACCTTTTTAGACTTTCTTATCGAGAACGCTACATTCTTAAGTCATGATGCTCACAATATCTAGAGAAGTGCATTGGCTCAGATTTAGTTTAAGAAATTTGATAATTAATATGTATCAAAAAGCTAGTGATTGATACACTGGCTTGCATCTTAATCTTCCCAATCATTTGTAATTTCATAACCTGATTAACGACTATTCATTTGGATATTCAATCCAACTAGCTCCATCAAATGTGACGTAATATTTTCCATCGACTTCAATAACTGTTGAGCCAGAATTTTGCGCTACAAGGCGTGTCTCCGGTAAATTTTGGGTTAGTTTCTCTGGGCTAAACTGTGTATCACTGTAGATATCTTCTTCTAAAATATTGGATACCAACTGTGAGAGTGCTAGGTAGCTTGAAGGTGCTTTGACATGTATCGTCTCTCCGTTACGTTTGATATTTTCTCCGAAAACTTTAATACCTACAGGAGCATGTACGATACTAGGGGCTGGTATTTCTCTCATACCTTGTATTTGCATTCTATCGCCACGCATGCCTGCTCCGTGTTCTGGTACGAGAGCAACAACAATATTACGTTTTGATGCTTCAAGTTGTTTGAAAAAGTCATAAAGATCGTCAAGCAGGTTTTTCAAACGCTTTTTATAACTGATCATTGACGTACTTGACTTAGAATTTATGATTCGATTGCCATCATGTAGTGAAATCGAATTATATAATGCTACGACTTTTTCATCACTGCTGTTTAGCCTTTGTTGTAACCAGTTATCTAGAACTTGTCTGTCTCGGAATATTGAAGAGCCGTCAAATGACTTTTGGTAAGGCTTAAATCCGTCCTGAGGCATGAGTTCTGATGCTATGTTGCCGCCCTTTTTTACGAGTTCAAGGAACCTGTCAAAGACCCCGTTATGGTTCATTAGTAGGTTCTCTTCGAAGCCCAGATTTTTGAGGTTATCAAACAGGTAACATTGGTCCGAAGGCGCTGATGCGAACAGCTGATTGTGTTCTTGTTGACCACAACTCGCTCTTAATAGACGTATAAGAGCTGGGCCACTGTATGATGTGCCTGAACTAAAGTTGTCAAACATGATGTCGAATTCTTTAAATAATGGGTGATCAGATAACCCCGCTATTTCGATGTCGCTCCAAGCGACTGAACAAATACTCAAAAAAAGTAAATCAAAAGAAGTTGATGCTTGACTGCTTTGACTAAAATCGACAGAACGAGACGCTTCTTTTTCAAAAAAATTTGCAGTTATTTTATTCAGGGATTGGTCATTTATTTCAGTTGTTTGTGGTTGCGTTGGTATGGTGAACTCGTTTATTTGTGTTAAATCAGTGCTTACAACCTGAACAGAAGTTTCGGTACTGTCTGGTAGGCTGACATAAAGCATCGCTATAACGATAAAGACTGAGATACGTAGAAATCTACTAAGAATGTAGTAACCAGCACATAGAGTAAATAAGCCTAGCAATGATTCAACTGAAACAAATCGTCTCATAAGCTCAATAAGATATCCAATCTCAAACTGTGCTAGTTGTCCTACTTGCGTCCAAAGCCTATCCAGTGGGGGAAGGTAAGAATCATAGTGTAGTAACCAAGCAGCTATCACAACTGCGATAAGATGGCGAGTTAGGTTGATCGGCTTCGGTGTGACGGGAAGTAATATAAATAGTAATAAGGCGAAGTTTTCAATTGGGTGGAAGTCAATCGTCCCCTGAACTAAAAGAGCCACTTTTGCGATGAAATAGATGTTCCACCAACCCAAACTCAGATTTGAAATGGTGGAATCTTTAAGATTTGGTTTCATTATTCCAGCTTCTTATTTTTAGTGATAGTGGCATCTTGTTCGAAATACCGTGAACGTGTGAAGTGACGTTGATAAAGAAGTATACTAAATTCAACAACATCACGAAGAAAGTAACCGAGTACTCCCCCAATTAAGACGCTGATAGTTGTTGTGAGTAGAAAATCATTAATGTTCATGTGGTTCCCTTTTAGGCGATAATTCTTTTTATTGCAAATAGGGTGGAGGTATCTGAAATGGGGTGATGAGTATCTGAAAAAATCTTTTTTTCTATCGTTAGTTGCGAGACTTCAGATGAGATTAAGGCCTGATCTTTTATGATGTATTGCAATTCGGCTTCGATATCATGTTGAGTGTCGTAAGTTTGAACCGTATAAAACAGGTCGCGAATAGGAAACTCGAAGACATTACTGAGTGCAATGTTGATATCGTTGTGGCGGATCGCACTAAAAAGGATATAAAGCGCATTAGTACATGCAGTAACAACGTCACCATCTCTACGGATATGGCAGAGGCGTAGGCATTCCTCAGCCGTCATTCCTGGTAACAAACTAAGCTTGATAAGCGCAAACCTAACACTCGATCGTGATGACATAGCAATCAACTCACCACAATAATCGTTAAACTCAGTGTTTAGCAAATAACCTTTATGTCCGAATTTAAGGTCATATTTGAGTAAAGATTCGATATTTTTTGGTAATGGGCGAGTGGATAGCTGGCCTTGTATTGCCTCTACTTGCGTCATAAAGCGCATGTGAGGAAGTTGAACAGGACAAATCAAATTGACACCTGCACGAAGTAGAAACTTTTCATCTGTGTATCTCAGACATTGCTTGGTCTCTCGGATAACAATTTTTAACTGATTTCCTGCTTTAGCTCGTAACCTAAAGCAGTCAACAGCCAATTGCCTGACTTCCTTTTGATCGTTGCAACTAAAGATAATGGTTGAAGCTCTAGGGCTATCGAGCATTTCTAATAGCATTTGGTTATCACTAGCTAAGTGCATGCTTTTGGGAACCTTTACACCTTCACCTAAGGCTTCTTTACTCACATAAACTCGGTCACTATCAGCTTTGTCTTCGATGGTGTCTGCCAAGCTTTGATTCTGATTCAATGTAGCTTCTAATTGAAGGTTGTATGAACTCGAAAGAATATATTCGCTGTCAGACTTAACACCATGTTTATTTGACCAAAAATCAACAAGGTAGTTATAACTAGACTCATCGATTGGGGTCATCGTTGCAAGCCCTGCGATGTAGCGGTTATTTGTGAGCAATTTTGGTCTTAATATTGACGTTGCAAGGTTACCGTAAATACATAAGTTAATGGATAAGTGCTTTTGATTCGCAAGATTCTGTATACTAGATAGAAATTTATTAGTTTGCTGATCATCACAATGCAATAGCAAAGTATCATGAATAAATAAAATACAAGTAGACTGTCGTTTTATACTAATCCTCTGAATATCAAGGCCGAGTGAGATTGGATCTAATGTTTTCAGTGATTGATGTTTGCTAAAAAAATACGTTTGTTCGAATGATTTTTTTCTTAAGTTATTGATTCTTTCTTTTGTTTCTTCAGTAAAACCTGTCAAAAATGTTTCTTTGTCAGTAAACACTATAAGTGAAGTGTTGTTTTTGTTTATTAATAGTTTGAATAAGGAATCGACTGCTAGTCTTTTGTGGGGGAATAAATTCACGTATACAGACCTGTATTCTCTTCCACTGGTCGCTGCTGGTAATCCATGAATCGAGTGCATAAAATTCCTTAATTTCATTTGTTAAAGTCTAGTTTCCATTAGTACGTGATTCGAAGTGTTATGTTTTGTAAATGCGTTTTATTGTGATTTAATGAAGCTATATTAACAATTTCCGAAACGCAAAAATTGTGCATACTTGTTCATAATAAGCCATAAGCCATAAGCCATAAGCCATAAGCCATAAGCCATAAGCCATAATCCATAATTTTGGCGGTACTCACATTGTTAATTTAAATATAGAAGTTTCGCGAGCAGTGGCAACTTGTTTTTCTTTGGTGGGGGGCTGGATTAATTTTTCGCTGAACTAGAAAAAGACATTAATGTGAACTAAACTTGTCTAAGGTAGTCCTCTCTTGGAAAGACTTAATGGCTGAATTAGCAAAAGACATTAATTTTATTTACTCTTCCTTTAACGTTTTACAACATGAGTACATAGAAACGACAGAGGATGCATCTTATGTACGAGCTAAAAGTAAGTGGTTAATATTTCAATCAAAGCGGGGGAATAATATTAAAGAGTTTGTAGTGAAAGACAATGACATATATGGAAGCTAAATGAAGCAACTTGTTTTAACTAGTCTACGCGGTGGTTGTGGGTCGACAACTATAACGGCAAATCTTTCACAGGCGTTGGTTAAAATTAATAAGCAGGTTCTCGCAGTAGATGCCGACCCAGCGAATCTCTTGGGAATACACTTAGGGCTATCACTTGACGAACATGATGGCTGGGCACCAAGACGCTTACAAGATAAAAGGCTACTTGACGCGGGATATATGAGCCCGCAAGGAGTGCTTTTTTTACCTTTCGGCCAATTATCTTTCGAACAGCATCTTCAGTTTGAAGCAAACAGAAATAAGCACCTTTACTCGTTAGTAAAAGCAACATTAAATGTCACTGAAAATCATAGTGAACAGTGGCAATTATTTCATTTAGGGCTATCCGCTCTGAACAGTTTAACAAATCAAGGCTGCATTGACGCTATAGATATGGTATTCATCGCGATTACCGCCGATGCCGTCAGCTATAGTGCTCTTCTATCATGGACTGAACGTTGTCCTATCTTCAATGAATTATTAGGGAAGAATAAGCTACGAATTGTCATCAACCAGTATCAACCAGAAACCGAAGTTGGTCGCGACTTCATGATCGTACTAAAGAAAGAATTTGGCTCCATATTAGTGCCAGTATTACTCCATCGTGATACTGCTCTGCTAGATTGTGTTGCCAACCTTACTACGGTTCAGCATTATTCTCCGGTTAGTCAAGCGGCTAAGGACTTTCAATCCTTGGCTTTTTGGTGTGTTTCAGCGCTTTCACCTCATCATTCCCAAGGCTAAGTAATGGTTAGCCTTAATTTGATTTTCCAACCTTGGGCAACCGAGCAATTTAAGTCTCAAACGAGAACGTACAAGAAGATCCGGAACTGCAAGAGTACAATAGTTGGCGAGATGCTTTTGATGATATGGTTCTCTTTTTGTCTAGTTTTCTTGAAACCTAAAATAGCGGGGGTTGCCACATGGAAGCTGCCTCTGTATTTGTACCCACATATAAACTTTGCAGTTCCAAGGTTGCTTGACCCCGTTCGATTTACGGTTCAAACGTTTTGGTTAGTTTTTTTTAAGCAAACCCTTCGCAAAGTCTTGTCTCAGAAAGTTGTCACAATCGCTAGTGACGCATTTTCCTTACTGAAAAATGCATTTTATATACCGTTCTCTCAAATATCTAAACTGGTCGCTTGGCTCGAGAAGACGGCGGATCAAACCAACGGCTCCGAAATACGTGAACGTATTAAAGAAAGCAAATTGTTTATATTTTTGAACTATACGCTACTTTTTTTAGTCGTTTTTATCGCGTTGCTTTGTTTTACCGTTCCTTTTGACTACCAGGCTCAAACTGTATTTATATTGCTGATTTGGGGACTGGCAATGATGGTACGTCGCATGCCTGGGCGCTTCCCCACGATGTTGCTTATGATTCTTTCAGTGACGGTTTCGTGTCGTTATCTGTGGTGGCGTTACTCATCGACTTTAAATTGGGATGATCCGCTTGCTCTTGTTTTGGGGAGTATCTTACTTTTGGCAGAAACTTACTCTTGGATCGTACTTTTACTTGGCTATTTTCAGAATATTTGGCCTTTAAGTCGCAAACCAGTCTCTATGCCCAAAGAACAATCGAGTTGGCCTACGATCGACCTGATGATTCCTACGTATAATGAAGGATTGGACGTTGTTAAGGCGACAGTTTATTCCTCGCTTGGCGTTGACTGGCCGAAAGATAAGCTGAACATTTATATTCTCGACGATGGCAAGCGCGACAGTTTCCGAGATTTTGCGAAAAGTGTCGGAATTAACTATATCCGTCGTCCAACTAATGAACACGCTAAAGCAGGCAACATCAATTATGCGTTAAAGCAAACTCATGGTGAGTATGTGGCAATTTTCGATTGTGACCACATTCCAACGAGGGCTTTTTTTCAGCTGACCATGGGGTTATTTCTTAAAGATCGAAAGCTTGCTTTGATACAAACACCTCACCATTTCTTTTCTCCGGACCCGTTCGAACGTAACTTATCGAATTTTCGAAATGTGCCTAATGAAGGGAGTTTGTTTTATGGCTTGATTCAAGACGGTAATGATCTTTGGGATGCGACTTTTTTCTGTGGTTCTTGTGCTGTATTAAGGCGTGAGCCTTTAGAAGAAGTTGGTGGGATTGCGGTTGAAACGGTAACAGAAGATGCGCATACCTCTCTCAGAATGCATCGTCTTGGTTATCGTTCTGCGTATTTGAAGCAGCCGATTTCAGCGGGTTTAGCGACGGAAACGTTATCTGCGCATGTTGGCCAACGTATTCGATGGGCTAGGGGAATGGCTCAAATTTTCCGTATCGATAACCCGATAATAGGCAAAGGACTTAAGTTGCCGCAGCGACTTTGCTATCTAAACGCGATGCTGCACTTTTTATCCGGTATCCCAAGGATAGTGTTTTTGATAGCCCCACTCGCGTTTTTGATTTTAGATTTATATATCATTTATGCTCCCGCTCTCGCGATTGTTCTGTATGTGTTACCGCATATGATACATGCCAGCATGACTAACTCGCGAATGCAGGGCGACCATCGTTACTCATTTTGGGGAGAGGTCTATGAAACAGTATTAGCTTGGTATATCGCTAGACCAACAACGGTTGCACTCTTTGCACCACACAAAGGTAGTTTCAATGTTACGGCTAAAGGTGGCTTAATTGAGAAGTCTCAATACGATTGGGTGATTTCAAGACCATATCTAATTCTGGTCGCTCTTAATATTTTGGGGGCTATCGTAGGTTTTTATCGCTTGGGTTGGGGAGCTGGAGATGAAATTGGGGTCGTTATCGTTAACTTGATCTGGACCTTGTACAACTTGTTAATATTGGGTGCTGCGATTGCCGTGGCGGTTGAGGCGAAACAAGTTCGTAAAGATCATCGAGTAGAAGTGTCTATGCCTGTTTGGATTAAGCTTCGGACTGGACATTTAATTCAGGCGGATATGAAGGATTTTTCTCTTGGCGGTATTCGGGGGGTGATTGATGATAACGACGACAAAGTCTATGAACATTTGCTTGGTCAGTGTGTAGACGTTGTACTCAAACGTGGAGGACAAGAATTCGCTTTCCCAATGACTGTTATTTATGCATCTAACGGTGTATTTGGGCTTCGCTTAGAGGCGCTGTCTCACCAACAGCAAGTTCACTATGTTCAATGTACCTTCGCTCGAGCTGATACATGGGCGAAATGGCAGCAAGGATATCAATCAGATAAACCGTTATCGAGTCTGCAAGCCGTAGTCCAAGTTGGGTTTAACGGTTACAAACGACTTTTAAAGCATAGTCCTAACCTTGTAAAAGCTACTGTGGATTTATTTTCAAAGGGCTTCCTACTTATTTGGTCATTGAGACCACGCTATGCTTCAATTAGGGCCTCAATCCATGCTAAATAAAAAAACAATAACAGTGTTAATAGCACTTTCTCTTGTGTGCTTGTCAGTTAATACTACCGCAAAAAATACCAATCAATACCAATCAGAAGCCACGACCTCTGAGGCATTGCCAAAGAGCAGTGAAAGCGCTGAAGTTGTGCAACGCATCATTCCATTTAGCCAGATAGGCGGTAATGGTTCGATCGTGATTCAAGGAAGTGAAGAAAGTGCTCATGTCGGGTTCGGCTCACGTCTTGATGAGGTCGTTTCAGAAGCGACTTTATATTTTGATATCACCCCATCTCCAGCACTTTTGTCATTGGTTTCTCATGTAAAAGTGTATTTGAATAATGAATTGATGGGAGTGAAGTCTATTGTTGATGGGCAGCAAGGACAAAAGCTAAATTTGTCCATACCACTAGATACGCGTTATTTCAGCAATTACAATCAGATACGTTTCGATCTCATTGGCAACACAAGGAAAACTTGCGGAAACCCTAATGACTCGAGTATTTGGGTTGAGATCAGCCAAAACAGTCGAATTGAAATGTCTGTTCAGAAAACATTGATTAAGAGCGATCTGAGTTTATTGCCAGCACCATTTTTTGATGTTCGCGATTTTAATAAGCTAGACCTGCCCGTTGTTCTAGGAGAGCAATATAGCCTTGATGATATCAAAGCTGCGGGAGTACTCAGTTCATATTTTGGCGCATTAGCTGGTTGGCGTGGGGCAAATTTTCCTTTGAGTTTTGATACTTTGCCAAATCGTAATGCAGTCGTTTTTGTTACAAATGACAATAAACCCGACTTTTTACGAGATTTCCCAGATACAGATGGCCCCTATCTACAAGTGATAACTCACCCGACGGATCCTTATGTAAAACTTCTTTTAGTTGTTGGCCGTGATAGCGTCGACCTAAACACGGCAGTCCAAGGGTTAGCATTAGGTAATCAAGTCTTGACGGGGCCGATAGCCAAGGTAAATGATGTTAAACAGATAAAACCACGAGTTCCTTATGACTCTCCAAATTGGGTTAGCATAGAGCGTCCTGTCGCTTTGTCTGAGCTTGTTGAGCATAAAGGCGCTCTTCAAGTTGAAGGCCTTAAGCCTCCGCCTATTAGTGTCAGCTTGCGTTTACCACCGGATCTTTTCACTTGGCAGAGCCGTGGTATACCGATGGATTTACACTACCGCTATTCTCCACCAAGCGTTGACCATTCAGGGTCTCGTTTGACGCTAAGTATTAATGACCAATTCATTCAAGCATTCAACTTAACAACAGAAGGGCAGGGGGATTCCAACCGTGTACGAGTCCCATTGCTTGATGACGGTTTTTTGAGTTCGGGTGAGCGAGTAAGAATCCCCGCATTTAAGGTTGGTAGCAAGAACCAAATTGACTTTGAGTTTGGTTTTGCTTCGACTGATGGGCAATGTTTAGTCACACAACCGAGTAATCAGTACGCGGCTATAGATGGTGATTCAACGATCGATTTTAGCGGTTTCCCTCACTATATCGAGATGCCTAATATACGTGCATTTGCAATATCTGGCTACCCATTTACTAGAATGGCAGATCTGTCTGAAACAGCGGTGATTTTACCAAAGCATGCACCAATAGAAGCGTTGCAAACTTTTCTCAATGTTATGGCGTTATTGGGCAGTCACTCAGGTTATACGGGGCTTAAGGTCGTACTAACCGATAAGTGGGATAGTGAATCTTTGGTAGAAAAGGACATACTAAGCATTGGTGTAGCCAGCGAGCTTCAACAGGCTAGCTATAATCCAGAGCCGTTGAATATTGTTATGGAAGCCGGAGAGCGTCAAATCCGATTGCCAAATAAAAATAAGCAGCAACTTGGTATGAACTGGATGAGCCCTTCTAACGCAGAGCATCTTGCAGCGGACTATGTTTCAGTAGAAGCCCATGGTTCATTCGCCGCAATTTATGGGATGGAATCGCCATTTACAAAAAGTCGTAGCGTGGTGTCAATAATGGCTGCACACTCTTCCGATTTTACTTCTATAGATAGCGCGTTAAGCGATTCAGGTAAAGTCCAACATATGTTTGGCTCACTTATTACGCTAAGAAATGACGAGGTTGCAAGTTACAATGTAGGTGCTCATTATTACGTGGGTAAGCTACCAGTCTGGCAGTTGATTTGGTACCACTTTTCGAATCATCCTATTCTGATTGCCTGCTTTGCTGCATTGATGATGGTTATCGTGACAATCGTGTTATGGAGAGCGTTACGTCAGATTGCAGTTCGGCGCTTAGAGAACTCGGAGGGTGATTTACAATGAAGAAGTTATTATTCTTATTGTCGCTCTTATTGTCGTCTCAGCTTATGGCTGCCACATGTGAGTGGCCTCAATGGAACAATTTCAAATCAACATATATTGAGAATGGACGAGTCATTGATGGCAGTGATGATCGTTTGCTTACGACGTCTGAAGGTCAGTCCTATGCTTTGTTTTTTGCTTTGGTAGCTAATGACCAGCAGGCATTTGTTCAAATATTGAAATGGACACAAGCGAACCTAGCGGGCGGTGATTTAACGGCTAGGTTACCAGCCTGGTTGTGGGGAAAAAAACTTGATGGGCAGTTTGGCATACTCGATACAAACCCAGCCTCAGATTCTGATTTGTGGATTGCTTATGCGCTGGGCGAGGCAGGACGTTTATGGAATAACTATTACTATCAGTCCTTAGGGTATCTACTAGCCGCCCGTATATTGAGAGAAGAGTCTGTTCAAATAGCAGGTGTTGGGATGACATTGCTTCCAGCTCCAAAAGGTTTTGACCTTGGTGAAGGAAGTTATCGTTTGAACCCTAGCTATGTTCCTTTACAGTTGATCGCTCGGATGAAAGAGCTCTATCCACAGTACTCGTGGGACTCAATGTACCAATCCAGTACTTTGATTCTTGACCAAACATTGACTACGGGGTTTAGTCCTGATTGGGTAACTTTGTATGGAAAACGATTTAGTGTAGATAATCTCACAGGGCCAACTGGGAGCTATGACGCTATTCGAACGTATTTGTGGGTTGGTATGCTTAATGAGAAAAATAAAGAGAAAGAACAGTTAGTTAAGAAAATGAAACCGTTTTATACCGCTATAGAACGTTTAGGTGCACCACCACGTGAGGTCGATACAGTATCAGGTAAGTACTCTCAACCCGGTAGTGCTGGTTTTTCAGCAGCCGCATTACCTTTGCTTGCTTCAATGGATCACTCCATTCCTCTTGAGACACAGGCTATTCGCGTTCTAAATGAACTAGTAACGAACAGGAATGATCATTATTACGACAATGTGTTGAGTTTATTTGGTCTTGGTTGGCACAACGAACGCTTCAGATTTGGTGAGCATGGTGAGTTGCAACCTGCATGGGTTCAGCAATGTCAGTAAGGATAAGTTCTTATAGGTTAGCTCCCGTTATTGTAGCGAGTAGTATTTTTTCTGTTGGAACATCACTTGCGGTTGACTTTGACTCGACACCTCTGTCTGATGCGGATCGTGAGTTAGTATATCAGCCAGTCCAGTTGGTTCAGTTATCTTCTTCTCTTGAACGAGTTGATTCCGTGGATTGGCTAATCAAACAGTTAAAACTTGCTGACGCAATTGGTCGTGACGATATTGTAGAAAGTACTCTACAAAGGCTGTTTGCTATTGAAAGAGCCAACTTGTCTGGGCTGTATTATCAGGGAGTGATGTTCTTGAAACGTAAGCAGCCTGAATTGGCAAATCAAAGTTACGAGCGCTTAAAAGACATTGCTCCCAACTCACCACAAACCCAGTCTTTGTCTTCGATAATAGCCATTCAAGGTGAAAAGCGAGCTGATTATCTGCGAGCAAAATTGTTGGCTAAATCAGGTCGCTATGTAGACGCTACCAAAGCATACCAAACTATTTTTCCTAACGGGATGCCTTCTGCTGCGCTTGAACTTGAGTACTTGCAACTTCAAGCCAACCTTGATGGTAACTGGGATAAAGTGAAGGTTGGACTTGAACGTCTTAATGCTGATTACCCAGGAGTTCCTCAATTTCAGCTTGCATTGGCAAACCATATACGCAAAGTAGACCCAGGTGACCCTTGGATTTTGGATACGTATCGTGAACTGGCTTTGACTCCTGTTGTAGGAAAGAATGCCGCGATTTCTTGGTTAAGAGCTTTAGAACAATTACCTATTTCAGAGCAAGTGACGGAGCAATATGCAATCCTCGCGAGTTACTACCCTTCAGACTTAGAGATTCAAAAAGCAAATCAAGCGGCTAGGAAGCGTTGGACCCAAGAACTAGAGTTACGTAAAGATCCTACTTACCTTGCAAAATTAAAAGGGTTAGAGCTGCTCAAACTGGGGAAAACCAATCAAGCAGAAGCGCAGTTGCGTTATGCCATTACCACACGTCCTAATGACCCTGAGATTTTAGGCGGGATGGGGAAAGTCTACCTGCGAAAGGGGCAACAACAAAGAGCACTAGAGTATTTCAAGCAAGCTCAATTATTGGATAATAATCCAGATAATTCTTCTAAATGGATTGCGTTGGTTGAAACGTCTCAGTATTGGGTATATTTAGATCAGGGTGATCTCCATATAGCTAGAGGAGAACTCGGGGAAGCTGAAAGTCTATACCGTAAGGCGATAGCGCTAGATAATAGACAGCCATATGCTTTTGTCGCTCTAGGTGCTCTCTTCCTTGAGGAAAAAAGGTATTCGTCGGCTGAAAAGGCTTATTCGCGGGCTTTGGCGCTTGATAAGCTCAATGGTTCGGCATTGCGCGGGAGACTTGACATTGAGGTCAATCAAGGCAACTGGCATGAGGCTAGAGAAGTGGCTAACCAATACTCATCGGCTCAGAGGCTAGTGGTTGAAGAAAAAATTAGCAGCATCAATATTGAAATTGTTCTGATTCGCTTAAGAAATGCTATTGCTAATAATGATGACAAGGTGATGGCTGAATCTGTCGAAGCGCTAATCAAATTAACCCCGGGTTCTCCATGGCTTAGATTAGAGATTGCAGGCGTTGTGCGTTCTATGGGGGATAAATCTCGTGCAGATCAATTGATGGAAGCTTGGGCAAAAGATACCTCAGATCCTGAAATGAAGTTCGCTTATGCACTGTACCTCGCACAGAGCTTTAGAGTCGACCAAGCTATTGCTGAACTAGAAAGTGTTCCACAACAAGAGCTCACTAGCTCAATGCAGCGAAACCTTACCCGTTTAAGGTTAGACTCTGAACTTCAGGGTATAGAAATACGTTACCAGCAATCGCCTAAATCGGTTTCAAAAGAATTACTGAGTCTAGAAGCTCAATATCAAAGTCAGGTTCAACCACTATCGCGTATTGCTAGCGCTTGGGTTGATGTTGGTGAAACCGAGGAGGCGGGTAGGATTTACAAGAGCATTGATTCGTCTTCATTTCTCTCCACTGATGAGCAGCTTGCTTACGGTGAGTTGATGATTAGTTTGAATGAATTTGAAGATTTTGATGCTTGGTTTAATGGATTGGCTCCGATTTTTGATGCGCCAGAGTTTACCGCATCAGAATTTATACAATTCGATGAACTCAGAACTCGACGTATTTTGTCTGAGGCTGACTTAATGCTAGAAAATGAAAACTTAGCTCGTTCTTTAGCGCTGTACAGTAGAGTAGTGTCAGAGCCAGAACCTTACAAAACCCAAGCTGAAATTGGCATGCTACGTGCCAGTGCTATGAGTGGAGATTCAGCTGTCTATGAACAATATCGTCCGATTTTAAGGAAAAAGGCTGACGTGTTATCGGCATCGCAGTTGATGACAACGGCGACGGTATTTAATCAACAAGGCAATGTGCAGGATGCAAATCAGCTCAATGCGTTACTAGACACTAAGGCTGATGCGGGCGCGCTTGAATACCGAGACGGAATGGCAATTGCGATGGAAAACCACCACTGGTCACTAGCGGAAGAGAGAGCCTATCAAGCATTGAACAGTGACCGAATAGAAAAAACGAGTCAACAAGGCACTTTAGAAACACCAACTCCGTCGTTACGAGATTTGTACAATGAAAGTGATGATTATTGGTTAACACGAAAAGTAAAATCGGATTTAGATGCGTTACATGACCGTAGTGATGGTCACATTGTTGTTGGTTGGGATTACAGTGCTCGTGATGGTCAAAATCAGTCGAATCAAGTACCGATTGAAGCTAGATTGCCAATTGAAGAGTGGGATGGACATTTGTTGCTTAGAGCTGATTATGTGTCAATAGATTCAGGTGCCCTTGAGTATTATGACAAATCAACGAATCAAGACGTTACCTCGTTTCAAAATAGCGCATCGGGCTTGGCATTGGGTATTGGTTGGCAAGCTAAGAACTGGAGCGCTGATATAGGCACTACACCTGTCGGCTTTGATCATACGACGTGGGTTGGTGGTGTTAGTGTGAATGGTGACTTAGGGCAGTTCGGCTGGACTGCGGTTGCTTCTCGCCGTCCAGAATCAAGTAGCACACTCTCTTATGCGGGCATGTCAGTTCCCAATTACTCTTTGCCCTCTCCTGAAACGCCTGACCCGCAGGGAACTAAATGGGGAGGCGTTGTAAGAACGGGAGTTAAATTCAATACGAGTTGGGATATTGAAGGGCCTTATGGTTTTTGGAGTAGCCTTCAGTACCATACGCTTACGGGAGAAAGTGTTGAGGATAACAATCGACTTGGTATTCTTGGTGGGGCTTATTACAAGTTGATTTCTAACGATCACGAGCGTTTGAGTATTGGAACAAACCTGATTTATCTTGGGTATGATAAAAACCTGGGTGAGTACTCGCTTGGCCATGGCGGCTATTATAGTCCCCAAAGTTATCTGTCGGTTTCGTTACCGGTTAATTATTACGGTCGATACGGTAGCACTTGGTCATATTTATTAAGCGGGTCTATTTCCAATTCATGGACACAAGAAGATGCTCCTTATTTAAGTGAGAATGGCGTAAGTGATTCCGGTGGAGGCTTTGGGTCATCTTTCCAAGCTGCAGTAGAAAAACGGGTGAGTAAGCGTTGGTATTTAGGTGCTTTGTTAGATTTACAGCGCTCTGAATTTTACACACCAAACCATTTCATGTTGTATGCAAAATATACATTCAATGACCGTTGGCAACCTATTGAGTTTCCTCCTGCAACGCCAATTCTATACAGTGATTTTTACTAGAAACCAAGACTAAACAATCCCAGAGCGGCTCAATAGAGTCGATTTTTTATTTTCTGCAAGTAAACCTTCACTGATTATTAAGCTGCTTTATAACCTCTCCAACATCACACTTTCAAAACTCATTATCCCGACTCACCATCGAATTGACTTTTTATCAACACATGATGAATTGTTAAGTCAACGCTTGACGAATACGTTAAAAACAATTAAAGACAGGTGTTTCAAGCAGGCAGTAAGGTTCGGCAGGTGTGGTCGAGTGTAGGGGCATAGAGAATGGAAGTAATTGTAATTGGCAGCGGTGTGATTGGCTTGACCAGTGCTTGGTATCTGGCGAAAGAGGGCCACTCAGTAACGGTTATCGACCGCCAGGATAGTAGTGGTAAAGAGACCAGTTTCGCGAATGCCGGACAAATTTCTTATGGCTATTCTTCACCTTGGGCAGCGCCGGGTATTCCGTTGAAAGCGATGAAATGGCTCACCCAAGAGCATGCTCCCTTGAAAGTTAAGCCATCACTTTCTCCAGAGTTGGTGGCTTGGGCGACTAAGATGCTCGCTAACTGTAATGACGCTAAATACGCCGTGAATAAGTCACGCATGTTGAGAGTGGCAAACTACAGCCGAGATTGTCTAACCCACCTTCGAACTAGTGAAAATTTGGCATACGAGGGCAGGCAGAAAGGCACCTTGCAGGTCTTCAGAAGCGAGAAGCAACTGGATGCGATTCAGCAGGATATGAAGCTACTAAAAGAAAGCAGCATCGAGCACTCGCTGTTTGATGTTGATCTGTGCCTGTCGGTTGAACCGGGATTAGCTGACGTGAAAGACAAGCTGGTGGGCGGCCTATACTTACCTCATGATGAAACGGGAGATTGTCACCAATTCTGTTTAGCTCTGACTGAGAAAGCTAAGGCACTTGGTGTTCAGTTTGTGTTTGATACGGAAGTACTCAATCTGAACCGTAAAAATCAAGATATTCAGAGCGTTACCACGACTAAAGGAGAGTTCAGAGCGGACGTTTACGTGGTGGCTTCAGGAAGTTATTCTCGAGATCTGCTTAAACAAGTCGACTTGTCGATTCCTGTTTATCCAGTGAAGGGCTACTCCTTGACATTGCCAATTGTGAGTGCGGATAAGTCACCAGCATCAACCGTTATGGATGAAACCTATAAGGTAGCGATGACGCGTTTTGATGATCGAATTCGGATTGCTGGGACGGCTGAGCTTGCTGGTTTCAATTACCTGATTCCTGAAAAACGTAAAGCGACGATTGATATGGTGATAAAAGACCTGTTCCCGCAGGCGGGGGACTTTTCCAAGGCAGAGTACTGGACTGGGTTGAGGCCAATGACGCCAGATGGCACGCCTATCATTGGAAAGACGCCAATTAAGAACTTGTTTACCAATACTGGTCATGGGACGTTGGGATGGACGATGGCGTGTGGTTCAGGAAAGTTGTTAGCGAGTGTGGTTAGTGGCTCAAATAGCGATATTCAATCGGACGACTTGAGTATTCATCGTTACATGTAGCTCATCAAAAACGTCTTCAGAAAAATTAGCCCATGTTTAGTTATAAACTTGGGCTAATTAGGCTTTAGTATTGCTGCTTATCTGGTGGTGGTCTCTAACACATGCGTGAATCGCTGCCACGATTTTGGTCGGCTTCATTTGGGTAATTA
>NZ_JBQKUM010000063.1:0-28029 GCF_054968605.1 Pseudoalteromonas sp. G5_S1_14_S5
TACGATCTGCCCCTTCCGTTGAATTTTACTTGATAGATCACATCGCATCTTGTTTCGAATCATCGAATAAATGAACTCTCAGACTCGTGCCAATAGGAGTGAATGCTATTTGTGCTCTGCACTTGTCTTTAAGTTCTCCAAATATCCAGTTTACTAAATTGCCAATAATCGACCTATTTAACGATAAGACAAAGTCGCAACTACAACCCACTCTGGTTTGGTATAGTTCTTACTTGAATTTGCAGAATGACAACTCAATTAATATGTGGAGTCTGAAACTTGGTATAAGAGAGTGCTTAAGCACACTATTTAATCTTACTTAACTGCAATACCATACGTTAAGCGAACATAACCCAATATTTTGATATTAATTTTTTGGTATCGAAATTTTGAAATAGATCACGGTTTATTTATGCCATTTATAAGACCGTCATTAGTAACTTTAACGTATAGGATTAGCACCACGTGACAACGAAGATTTTGCTTAATTGCGACATGGGAGAAAGTTTCGGCAACTGGAAGATGGGCGATGATGAATCGGTCATGAAATGGGTTGATATGGCAAATATCGCCTGTGGTTTTCATGCGTCTGATCCCCACGTGATGTCAAAGACTATCAAACTGGCCCAGCACTATCATACTCAAATTGGTGCTCATCCTGGTTATCAGGACCTCGTTGGGTTTGGTCGAAGGTCAATTCCTCACAGTATGGACGAAATCAGTGAACTCGTTTGCTATCAAATCGGTGCATTACAAGCCCTGTGCCGTTATCACCATACAAGTGTCGGCTATGTAAAACCTCACGGTGCGCTTTATAACGATATGATGGCAAATACAGATGTTTTTAATGCCGTAGCGCAAGCAGTAGCGGAATTTAATATCCCTCTTATGATCCTCTTTTCCTCTGACAACCAACAATACTTAGACATCGCTGATGATCACGACTTGCCCCTTTTGTTCGAAGCATTCGCTGATCGAGCATATTTAAACAGTGGTCAACTTGCGCCACGTTCGCAAAAAGGTTCGGTGTATGTGAACCAAGACGATATCTACAACCAAGTGATGCAGATCGTTAACTATGGTTCAGTTACGACCATTGAAGGTGAAAGGCTACCCATCGAAGCTGACACCATCTGTGTTCATGGTGACAATCCTCAATCCATCGCACTCATTAGAAAAATCCGACAAGATCTCAACGCGTTTAATTGATAGCAGCGCAATAAATGCCCTCTGTTCCCTGCACAAGAACAGAGGGAGCACTCATGACACATTAACATGGAAGTTGGAATAAAACGTATGGAAAGCAAATGACGAACAACGAGATAAAATTTAATATCAAGCCTGTTGCTGAGTGCAGTGTGCTTGTGACGCTACAGCCACTAACCGCAGGTTCTAGTGGGAGCAATGCACAATATATGGCCTACTTTTCAGATTTTATTCGCCAGAGCTTAGCAACAGTATTAATGAATGTCACTCCAGCGTACAACACAATATTAGTTGACTATCTGCCTTACCGAATTTCTGAAGAGCACTTTATTTCTCAACTCAAGTCGATACTGACAGAAGCAATGGCGACATTTTCAAGTGAGAGTAACACTCGTAACATTATCGAGTTGCCAGCCTATTACTCAAAAAAAACGGCCCTTGATTTGGATCGGTATCAGGCCAAAGGTTTGTCGCTAGACGATATCATTCACTATCACACTTCTCAGATTTACAGTGTCAGCGCTATTGGCTTTATTCCTGGCTTCGCCTTTATGTCAGACGTGGTTGAACCATTAATACTACCTCGTCACTCTACTCCACGGCTCTGTGTCCCTAAGGGAAGTATCGCAATTGCAGATTCAAAGACTGCGGTTTATCCGTCAGATTCTCCAGGAGGATGGAATATCATCGGTAATTGCCCTATTTCTCTGTTTGATCACGCTCAGTTTCGGCAGGCTAACCAAATGCACGACCAGTTTTCTCTTCTAAATGTGGGTGACTCTGTTCGCTTCAAAGCAATATCAAAACAAGAGTTTGTCGAGCTTGGAGGAGGTGTAGGCCATGATTAAATCAGTCAACAAAGCGAGCCTAACCATAGTAAAACCGGGGCCCTTAAGTTTAATTCAAGACTTTGGACGCTTTGGCGTTTCTCACCTTGGTTTAACACAAGGTGGTCCCGTAGACGATTACTCTTATAGTTGGGCAAATCACTTATTAGCAAATCCCGTTAATCAAGCGGCGCTAGAAATCACTCTTGGTCAGTGTTCCCTGCAAGTCAATGATGACTGTGAGATGGCGATTTGTGGTGGTGACTTACAGGCAACTTTGGATGAGAAACCTTTACCCAACTGGAGTACATTTCAAGCGTTTAAAGGGCAAATGCTTTCGTTTGGCTTACCGAAGAATGGACTCAGGGCTTACCTTGCGATTAAAGGTGGCTTCGTTGTACCTGGAGTCCTCAATAGCAGTGCAACAATAACGCGTGAAAAAATAGGTGGATTAACTCAAGATGGTGAGCCTTGCCAAGTTGGAGACCAATTAAGTTTCAATAAGCAAGCTCTCACCAAGCACTTTAAACCTATTAGTGTCTCGTTCCGTTATACACCTGATTACAATTTGCCGGTTAACTTAAGGGTTATTGAGAGCTACCAGAGCGAGCTATTCTCAGAATCAGCCAAGGAGACGTTTTACAACTCACCCTATATCGTGGACCAAAACTCGAACCGTATGGGTTATCGTCTTAGTGGTGAATCGGTTCACTCTCCAGATATATCACTGTTATCCGAAGGCATTGCGCTAGGTGCTATACAGGTACCACAAGATGGGCAACCTATTGTTCTGCTTAATGACAGGCAGACTATTGGTGGTTATCCAAAGATCGGGTGTGTCGCAAGAATTGACTTGCCACGTTTAGCGCAAGCAATGCCCGGGCATCATATATCATTTAGCAAGGGAGAACGATTGAGGTTACAAGACGTTTGGTGCCAATGGGCGCGTTTCTTCGGTTATTGATGATGAACTTTCAGCTACCGTTGATAATTATGGCTGCTAAAGAATAATAAATCGGCTTACCTAAGTAAGCCGATTGTTCGTTTTAGTGGTGGTCTTGGCCTGAAACTTTCGCCAGCGCATTTGGGTATCCACGTTCTTGGGTCAACCCTATTGCTTTGTTTTCAATATCGTTCAACTTAAGTGACGTTGTCACTGAATGTGTCTCTTCAATCGAGTCAGACTCGGGAATATTGAACCAGTGTTGAGCCACCTTTTTCGCGGCTTCTAATGTTGAAGACGCTTTTACTACCTCAAGCCTTGCATAGCGTTCACCACAGAAAGAGACATCTGAGGCTCTTAGGCTTGGGTCTGTGCCTGGAATTTGTTGAGCACCGAAAAGAGGTTTTCCACCAACTTGAGCAGAACTAAAGCTCGGAATGAACTGCGACATATGGGTAATTGCCGCACGTGTTCTGAGTTCGAGCTGTTCTTCACTCCAACCAGATACAATCTTCTTGAGCAGTTTTGATGGTAACTGCGGTTGAGAAGAATCTGTCGAAGATGAAACTAACCCGCCTTCAAACAGCGTGATCCCTTCCGTCATACCGTGAAGTTGGAATACACCGTCTGCATATGGTGTTAATTGAGCCATGCCTTGCGGAGTGCCTCTGGGGCCATGAAAGATAACCTCTGGCCATTCTTCCTTACATTCTTGAGAATATGACCACTCTGTGACGTAAGCGGCTTTAAACTCAACAAGTCGCTGCTGCTTAGACCCAACAAAGTCATCCACGATGCCTGTTTCAAAGCCACTGGCGTTAATCAAGTAGTCTGTGGTTAATTTACGGCTTTGGTTATCAACGTCGGTATAAGTCAAAGACCAGCCTTGCCCCGTTGATTGAACCGATTGTAAACGGCTGTTAGTCAGCACGGTGCAGTTAGCTTGTTGCTTCAAGGAGAGCTGAGCGGTCGCAGAAAGTCGGAATACACTCCAACCGTACTCTTGAACCATAGCAACAGGATATTTAAGCGTGTCTAAGTCGGTATGCTTCGCAAAAGGAATGCACCACTCGTCAAGTGATGTCGGTTTTAGTGGTTGTGTTTTCTGAGAAAGCGCGATGAGTTCTTCTTTGTTGTAGAGCTTATAGTATTCCTCGGGGTCACCAAGCACTTGGTTACTTTTATCTTGTTTAACAAGCTCAGCATAAGCGTCTTTGATTATTTTGAGGCGAGGAAGCAAGTCAATTGGGTCACCACCATCACTGTGTGGTACAGCAATGACAGTAGGACGAATATTGATCGTATGAGGAAACAGACGAACAGTATCAATAGACTGAGTAAGTAACTGAAGACACTGCTCTACAGAAATATCTCGATACAAATTGCCGCCAGCGTGTAGGTGGCAAATCGGTGGACCATTAACCAAACTCGGCCCTTTTTCTAAGATTATGACCTTAAAACCCAACTCACTGAAGTGAATAGCGCTTGTTGTTCCGGCTATACCACCACCAACAATGGCAATAGAAGCTTGATTTATATCCGTTTTGTTGTGGTTCATCGTGTTCTATAGAATAAGATTAACTGGCGCTATTCTACTTTTGTTCGAGGACGAATTAAAACACATTTTTATCAAGGTCTTAGCCTTCTTGATATCCGAATCTATGTAAAAAACTTAAATAATCTCTTGACTCAATAACTATGAATTCTAGTTTCGAGGTTATTCTAACAGTCAAATTTGTCCTAAGTGACGCTACATAAAGGCTGTCTCAGTACTTGTAAAACAAAGATGTTAACTTATCCCTAAAGTTATCCACCGTTTTTGTGGATAACTGTTGATAACGTTCTCGCTAAGTTGCGCAAACCCTTTGTTTACAGGGACTAACCTCTGTTTATTAAATCGACATAAATACACATTAGGCTTCATTTTATGCTAATAAATGTCGATTTTAAGGCACCCAATCCCTAATTAAAGCCGGGCGCTGGTTAAATAAAAAGCGGCCTAACTGTGGCTTCTATCCCTAGTTGGTACCTTGATATAAAAGTTCACAATCAGACCGCTTCAATAACCTATTTGAGCGTTTCTATCTTAACTGTCCAAAATCCTTATTTACAGGTGCTAATAGACGCTTGATTAAGCTGTTAACCACAGCTGCTAGGGTTATGAAAGTGAGTACAGGTAAAGTAACCCACAACATTGGATGCAGTGACGGTTCTAACTCAAATCCAAAATTCATCACACCGGCAACACTCATTTCTGAACTGAGTGCTGCTATTGAGCCCGCAACCAATGCCATTAATCCATATTCACACCATATGGTGTTGAGAATACGTTTCTTGCTTGCCCCTAGCGTACGATACAAACGTATCTCTTGTTGTCTTTGAGATAAGCTAAGACGTAACAGCGTGAAAATAAGCAATAGTCCAGCGACAACACCAAGCGCGGCCAGCACGGTAATAGACCAAACAATCTGTTTGAGTAGCTCTTGGATCTTGCTGCCCATCACCCTGATATCCATCAAACTCACGGTTGGATGGTTCCGAGAGAGTTCATTGAGCATGTAATTGTGTTGTTCTTCTAGCCTAAAACTAACCAGCCAAGTAGAAGGTATTGAGCTCAGTACGTCAGGGGTGAAAATGAAGTAAAAGTTTGGTTTCATTTCACGCCATTCTACTTTTCGAATACTATTGACTTTAGCTGCTACATTTTGACTGTTGATGGTAAAAACAAGCTCGTCACCAATGTTCAAGCCTAACTGGTCTGCAACAGCAGATTCAACTGATACGCCCTGTTCTTGCGTCCAACTGCCTTCAAGTACTTCATTATATTCTGGTAGCGATTCGCCCCAAGTGAAGTTAATTTCACGGCTTAGGGCGTCTGTGCGCTCTGAAGTATCATTGTATTCAGACGCTTCGACTCCATTGATCGTAGTCAGTCGTCCACGAATGATTGGGAATGCTTGAGTGCGTTCAACTTGGTTTTCATCAATGGTTGCAAGGTAACTGTCTTTCTCATAACCAGCTATGTTAAGCGCAAATGCATTCGGCGCATCCTCGGGCAAGGTTTGTTGCCAATCTGACAGCAGATCACTTCTTACCAACCAGATGATAGACAACAGCATCAATGATAGTGCCAAAGAGCCAAATTGAATGCCCGTCGCAAGCGGTGTGCGATTGATGCGGCTTATAGCTAAACGCATCGAGGTTGATGCTGGCAACTTACTAAACAGTCGCAACACAACAGTGCTCACCAAAGCGAGAATCAAGAACAAGCCAACGATTCCTGCAAGAACAATCCACACCAACAGATTATTACCATACATCAACATCATTGGGATGATAGGCACTAACAACAACGCGAACTTCTTATAACTATCTTGTGCCTTGTGATTTGATTGAATGACACTGATCGCTGAGGTATTGACCAATCCAAGCAGTGGAATGCCAAGTGCTGGTACACCGATTAGAATACTCGATACAATGGCAAGAATGGCAGGCTCGATACCATAGCTAGGAAGCGGAGAAGGCAATAAGTCACCAATCGGAATACGAAGAAGAAACTCGAGTCCGATCCCAATCGCGATACCGAGAACGGCACCAATAACAACCAGTAGTGAAACTTGTACCGATAGCCACTTAATGATCCATGGTTTACTTGCGCCTAAGCTTTTTAACATGGCGATGGTCTTTCGACGGCTTGCGACATAATGCTGGCAAGTCAATACCAAGGTAGTTGCCGCCATAATTACGACAATAGCGACCGTTAGTGATAAGTATTGAGTGGTGCTTTCAAACATATCATTAGTGCGGCTCGCTGAATCTTGCGTACGCCAACGATCACTCGGAGTTAATTCGACACTGTCTTGAGCTATTTTAAGTTTTGCATCATCACCGTTTAAGAACAGTCTGAAACTTACACGGCTTCCCGGTTGAATTGCACCTGTCGCGTTGATGTCATCATTATGTATCAGTACAGCAGGCATCTGTTGGAATGGGTTAAAGCTAAGCCCCGGCTCTTGAGTAATTCGCCCTGTAATGGTTAGGTCAGCGTCGCCGATAGTGACATTGTCACCTATTTCCACATCCAACTGCGTAAAAATACGTTCGTCGAGCCACAGCTCACCGGGCTCAACGTGATTGCTCGATGCATTGTCTGCACCTTCTAGAACCATCTCCCCGCGTAATGGATAGTTACTCTCTACCGCTTTAACTGTCACCAACTGCATCGCGTTGTCGCTAAATGCCATGGTTGAGAATCGGGTTAACTGAGAGCTTTCTAGTTGCTCTAGTTGAGCGATGTCTAGTAGTGGTTGTGGAATTGGGTTTGCTGAGATGAACACACTGTCAGCAGTGAGTGCATCTTTCCCCTGTTTTACGATGACCTGCTCCATACGCTCAGCCAATGCTGATAACGCGAAAACACAGGCAATGATCAATGTTAAAGCTATCGATACCGGCCATAGTTGACCATGTCGAATCTCTTCAATACTCCATGAAAACAGGCGTTTGTTCAGTCCTTTTGATGAGTTCAATTTAGACTTCCTCTATCTGTCCGACATGCATCTTAAGCGTTCGTTGACAACGTTGTGCAAGCTTAGGATCGTGTGTCACCAATACCAGTGTGGTGCCGTGAGAAGAGTTCAGCTCAAACAAAAGTTCGACGATTTTTGCTGCGGTTTGTTGGTCTAAGTTTCCCGTTGGCTCATCAGCAAATAGAATCTTTGGCTTAATCATAAATGCGCGAGCTAAAGCCACACGTTGTTGCTCGCCGCCCGATAATTGAGATGGTAAGTGATCGAGCCTGTCTTTTAGACCAACCGATTCGAGCAAGGCTGTTGCACGTTCTATATCTTCATCTTCACCTTTCAGCAAACACGGAAGGGTTACATTTTGTAGTGCAGACAAACTAGGGATTAAAAGAAAGCTTTGAAAAACAAACCCAACCGATTCGCTTCGGATTTTCGCTCTCGCTTCATCATCAAGCTGTGATAGCGGTTGCCCTAGCAGATGAATTTCACCTTTTGTAGGAACATCAAGCCCTGCAAGTAATGTCATCAAAGTCGATTTACCTGCTCCCGACGTGCCGACAATCGCGACTGTTTCACCTTCACGAATATCAATATCGACATGATCTAGGATTGTTAAATGTTCTTGATTAGTAGACACTGTCTTGGAAACAGCTTCTGCTTTAATGATGGATGTATGCATGACTCGACTAATTTCCTTTTTGTTCTTTGTATTATTTTCTACCGCTTCTCTTGCTCAAGACTCAGCGCCAAACCAAGAGTCTAAGTTACTGATACTTGGCGACAGCTTAAGTGCTGGTTACAACATGGATATCAAACAGAGTTGGCCAAGTTTGTTATCAGATGCTTTAGCGAAACACGACAAAGCGGTGATCGTGGTCAATGGAAGCATTTCTGGTGATACAACGGGTAACGGTTTAGCTCGTTTGCCACAACTGCTTGAAGACCATGCTCCAGATACTGTTCTCATCGAGCTGGGTGCGAACGACGGTCTTCGAGGTTTCCCACCTAAGCTGATGTCTTCAAATTTGGATCAAATCATCAAGCAAGTGAAAGCTGCTGGTGCCAAACCAATCATGATGCAAATTAAAGTTCCGCCTAATTACGGCAAGCGTTATAACCAACAGTTTGAATACGTATTTGCAGCGTTGGCTGATCAACAAAATGTGCCGTTGTTGCCGTTTTTCCTAGAGCACATCATTTTAAAACCTGAGTGGATGATGAGCGATGGGCTACACCCGAAACCAGAAGCTCAACCTTGGATTGCTGAATTTGTCGCCGAAGAATTATATCAGTATCTTTAGGTTTTAATGGTCTAGCTCAATAAATTTTACACAGCTTTACGTTAGCCTGAGTGCATATCACCGTTAACTGCAAGGTTATTTATGCTGATCGAACCTGTTATCAAGGGTGTGGTAGCCAAAAGCGCTCACCCTATTGGCTGTCAAGAAGCCGTTAAGCAACAAATTAAATTCGTTAAGAGCGCGCCGCAAATCCAAGATGGCCCTAAACGGGTCTTAATCATCGGCGCTTCCTCAGGCTTCGGCCTTGCCGCTCGTATCGCTCTAACCTTTGGTGGTGCACAAGCCGACACCATTGGCGTCTCATTTGAACGTGGTCCCAACGATAAATCCCTTGGCAGTGCTGGTTGGTACAACAACATCTATTTCAAAAAAGAAGCGGAACGCGAACAGCGAACAGCTATCAATATCGTAGGTGATGCCTTCTCTCAAGAAACACGCGCTCAAGTTGTTGAAGCGATAGAAACCTACTTCGAAGGTGAAGTTGATCTGGTTATTTACAGTTTGGCTGCTGGCCTTCGTCCTAAACCTGATTGTGATGATTTTTGGCGTTCGGCTATCAAACCTATTGGCGAAAGCGTTACTGGCGCGACCATCTCGCTTGAAAATGATAGTTGGGTTACCAACACTCTCGAAGCCGCAACTGCTGAGGAAGAAGATAGTACTCTCAAAGTCATGGGCGGCGAAGACTGGGAAATCTGGATAGATGAACTCATCAATGCCGAATCTATCGCTTCTGGTTGTAAAACTATTGCCTTTTCCTATGTTGGTCCTGAAGTGACACACCCTATATATCTAGGCGGTACTTTAGGTCGCGCAAAAATCGATCTTCATCAAACGAGCCATGCGCTTAACCTTAAGTTAGCTAACTTTGGCGGCAATGCTTATGCGACGGTATGTAAGGCATTGGTTACCAAAGCGAGTGTATTTATCCCAGGCTTAAGCCCCTACTTGCTTGCGTTGTACCAAGTGATGAAAGAAAAACAGACGCATGAAGGCTGTATCGAGCAAATGCAGCGCCTGTTTAGCACCAAACTCTACGGTCAATCAAAAGTGCCGCTTGATGGTGAGCGGTTGATACGAATGGACGACTTGGAGCTTGACCCAGAGACGCAAGCCCATGTGGCAAAGTTGCTTAATAATATGGACGAAAACAACTTCCAAACCTTAGGTGATTACCAAGGATTTAAAGATGAATTCTTGCAGCTAAACGGTTTTGCACAACCATCAGTCGACTACACTAAGAAGCTGAACAGTGAAGACTTCATAAAATTAAAGCCTTAGTCGAAATTTATCTCATTACTGATACCCATATTCACATTTGAAAACCTCTGCAAAATTGCCGAGGTTTTTTGTGCAGCATTTCTTATACTTAAATCAGGCAAGATTCACAGTTTTATTTGGTTCATCATAATTAACACAGGATATGTTGATGCATTTAGCATAATTGACTCGGAGTCATATGAATAAAATAAAAACACTCGATTTAGATATCCCAGACGATATGGAGCACGGTTGGCAAAATATTGTCGATCTCTTAGCTCAAATTACTCAAGTGCCAGCTGCGCTTATTATGCGTGTTCACTCCAATTACATTGAAGTCTTCTCCACCAGTCATAGCGAGAACAACCCTTACAATAAAGGTGACTCAGAAAAGTTAGGCAATGGCCTTTATTGTGAAACTGTAATGGAATCGCAACGGCGCCTACTCTTACCTAATGCGCTCAAAGATCCATCATGGGAAAATAATCCCGACATTGAACTGGGCTTGGTCTCTTATTGTGGTATTCCTCTTCTTTGGCCAAATGGTGAGATCTTCGGAACCATTTGCATCTTGGACTCGAAGGAAAATCACTATACGCCCACCTACATAAAACTGCTCGAGAGCTTTCGTACCTCAATAGAATCTCAGCTTAAAACCCTCTTCCAACATGCAAAGTTAGCACAATTGAATCGCGACCTAAAAAATCGCGTGTATACACGAACCAAAGATCTCGCAAGTCTGAATTATTCTTTGAACCAAGAAATAGACAAGCGCAAAGCGGCTGAACAAAAAATCAATTTTCAAAAGAACCACGATCTCGGAACCGGCTTCTTGAACCGCAATGCGTTTGAGTCGCGTCTTAATCACAAACTATCATCACAACGACGACTCACTGATTGTTCATTCGCCGTCATTCATATCGGTTTCACTAATGGCAGGCGTATACAAGCGCGATACGGCTACAACGCGTTAGATAAAGTTTTGGTGGAGTACCGAAAACGTATCGACAGCATCTCTGATATCGAAGTATTAACAGCACGCCCTACTTCTGTTGACTTGGTATTGGCGTTCAGCGTTAAGGATTTGCACCATCGTCTTGAAGAACTCTGTCAAACACTGGTAAACGTTGGCCACTCAGAATTTTACATTGATAAGGATAAAATTCACCTGCATGCGTTTATCGGCATTGCGACTACCAATAGCGAAGATGATGCTGAGAGTATTCTCCAGAAGTCCTCTGAAGCTATGCTCGCATGCAAAGATTCCGGACAAAAGTTTGCCTACTACTCTCAATCTCATACTGACGAGCAAAGCCATATCAACAAGATCGAAGGTTACTTGCTGCAAGCGGTACGTAACGATGATTTGATGCTCTATTTCCAACCCAAAGTTTGCCCATTAACTCACCGCTGGGTGGGTGCCGAAGCTCTACTTCGGTGGCGGCACCCTGTTTTAGGCGACATTTCTAACGAAACCTTAATACACATGGCAGAGCAGAACGGCTTGATTTTCGAAGTCGGTAGCTTCGTACTGCGTAATGCGATTGAAAAAACCAAAGAATGGTCTGAATACGTTGAAGATTTTAAGATGGCGGTAAATGTGTCTGCGGTGCAACTCAAGAACGCGCTGTTTGCAGAGCAAGTCGTCCATTTACTGGAAACCTATCACCTTGAACCTCACTTTTTAGAGCTCGAGGTAACAGAAAGTGGACTGATTGCAGATGAAGTGGTGGCTAAGAACACGCTTGAAACATTGCACGATATAGGCGTGACATTGTCACTAGATGATTTCGGTACCGGCTACGCATCATTCAGTTACCTTAAGAAGTTCCCATTTGATGCAATCAAGATTGATAAGAGTTTCATCGACCAGATGCTCGACTCGAGTGAGGACTCTGAGATTGTCCGTTCAATCGTTCAGATCGCGAAAAAGTTGGAGCTGAAAGTGATGATTGAAGGAATTGAATCAGAAGTTCAGGAGCAGTTTATTATTGATGAGGGCTGTGACGTTGGCCAGGGTTACCTTTATGGCAGGCCGATGCCAAGCCAAGAATTTGAGCACAGCTTAGTCAATCAAAACTATTTAGGGACAACTCGTTACTCTTAAAGCAGAAAAGCACAGATAGTTTTGGATTTAAGCCTAGTTTCTCTTTACTCTATAGATGGTGATTTTTATAATCGCCGCCTTTCTGTTTTTATCTTCCCCTTTATATAGGCATCCCTCGTTATGGATCAGTTGACTGCAAAGCTTAAAAAGCTCGAAAAACAAAACTACCGTGCATATCAACAAATTAAAGGTCAATACGACTTTGCTGATTTCGAATTACACATCGACCACATTCAAGGTGACCCATACGCGTCAGCTTCTCGCTTTCGTGCAACGCGCGCGTGGTCGTTAACTGGGTTAGATTGGCTGAAAGAAAAGTCTTATGAATACCAAGTAGCGGCTCGTGACTTTATTGCACGTAGCTTTGCTGAGTTCGCAAAACAAGAAGCGACCGTTTCTATTGCATTAACGGGTCAAACAGTACTCGATAACACTGCCGTCGTGTTTACTGAGCACGGTATCGAAATTCGTTTCCGTATTAACCTACCTGCTGATGGCCGTAGCATTCTTGCGAAGAAAGCGAACAACATCATCACCTTTTACCTGCCGAAGTTTATCCGCCGTGCAACGCTAGAACGTGAACTGAACATCGATGCAATGATTAAGCACTGTGAAACTATCGAAGACCAAGAAGCGCTACGTGCACAGCTAGATGAGCACAACCTAGCGGCATTTGTGGCAAATGGCAGTGTATTACCACGCATCGCTGGTAACTGTGACCTTCCAATGAAAGATGCGGTTCCTTTTACAGCACCAGAATCACTGAGCGTTACGTTAAACACGCCAAACCAAGGCAATGTAACAGGCTTGGGCATTCCTAAAGGGATTACATTGATCGTTGGTGGTGGTTTTCACGGTAAATCGACACTATTGAATGCGGTTGAGCGTTCTATCTACAACCACATTCCTGGTGATGGCCGTGAAGGTATCGTGACTGCCATTGATACCATGAAGATTCGCGCTGAAGATGGCCGATGTGTGCACAGCTTAAACCTGTCTAACTACATCAATCATCTTCCGATGAAGAAAGATACGTCTGATTTCAGTACTCAAGATGCGTCGGGCTCTACCTCTCAAGCAGCTTGGCTGCAAGAGTCGATTGAAGCCGGTGTTCAAACCATATTGATTGATGAGGATACATCAGCGACCAATTTCATGATCCGTGATGAGCGTATGCAGGCATTGGTTTCAAAAGGTGACGAGCCGATTACTCCTCTTGTAGACCGTATTGGCCAACTACGTGATGAAATGGAAATCGCTACCATCGTCGTTATGGGCGGTTCTGGTGATTACCTTGACGTAGCAGACACTGTTATTCAAATGCATGATTACCAAGCGGTAGATGTGACAGAGAAAGCAAAAGATGTGATTGCCCAGCACCCTACTCAGCGTACTAACGAGTGTGAAACACCGTTAGAGATGTTTGTTCCCCGTTCACTGAACCGTGCATCACTGATGAACATCCTTACTGATGGTAAGTTCCGAGTAAGTGCTAAAGGCAAAGAGTCTCTGCGTTTTGGTAAAGAGTTTGCAGACCTAGCTGCACTAGAGCAACTTGAATCAACGTCTGAAGTCAACGCGATTGGTTGGGCTTGGTTCCAGTTCGCACAAATGCCGGGCTGGTCGAATAATCCTGCAAAAGAGTTCAACGCGATTCTTGGTAATGATTGGCACCAAAATATGCCTAACTATGGTGACTTAGCAAAGCCAAGAACATTGGATGTTATGGCGGCTCTTAACCGTATGCGTAAATCTCAGTTCAAGCCTTCGCACTAAGTTCTAATCAATATCAAATAACGGCTCCCAAAGATGGGGGTCGTTTTTATTCCTACTCATCTAAGAACACGTACTATCGAACCACAAATGTTGAGTTCGAGCTGGTTATGTAACCAGCACTTCGTTCCCCATAATTTATATAACTCTGGTTATCTTTGAGAAGCGCATAAAACATGACATAGTTTTTACGAAGCTATGGTAAAGTCCGCCTAAACAAGTGTAACCAAATGTAACAGGCTAAGATTTGATGTACCACAAACGCGTAAAAATGCGCGATCATAAAAGTGAAGTAAACCTGTTTAGAAACCGTGTTATTGTCGCATTCATAGGTATTCTGCTTTTCACTCTCGTCTTAGTCGGTAACCTATACCGACTTCAAGTTCAAAACTTTGATAGCTACCAAACCCGCGCTGACGGGAACCGAATTAAAGTGCTCCCTATCGCCCCTACGCGAGGGCTAATCTACGACAGGAATGGTGTGTTGTTGGCTGAAAACAAACTGGTGTTTTCACTCACCCTGATACCTGAGCAAACAAAAGATGTAGACGAGATGCTGATCAAGCTCAACGAGTACATCCCGCTGAGTGAGGAGCAAATTACGCGTTTTAAAAAGCGCTATCGCAACACCCGCCGTTTTAAGTCCGTTACGATATTAGAAAACCTGACGGAAAAAGAGATCGCAAAATTCTCTGTTCACCAATACTTGTTTCCCGGACTGACAATCGATACTAGCTTAAAGCGCTTCTACCCTAATGGTGAAGTACTGACCCATGTATTAGGCTATGTTGCACACATCAATGACAACGACCTAAGAAAACTAGAAGAACAAGGCAAAGAAGCGAATTATCAAGCAACAACTATCATCGGTAAGCTTGGTGTTGAGCGATACTACGAAGATATACTTCATGGTCAAAAAGGTTATCAAGAGGTTGAGGTTAATAGCCGAGGCCGTATCGTCAGAACCATAAAATATGTTCCACCTGTTGCCGGGAAAGACATCGTGCTCAACATTGATCTCGAACTGCAAAAGTACGCGTTTGAGCAGCTTGACCATCGGACTGGTAGCGCAGTTATCCTCGACCCGAAAGACAACAGTGTTTTGGCAATGGCATCAAGCCCGAGTTACGACCCTAACCTTTTCGTTGATGGCATTTCTAGTAAGAATTACCAAACATTACTCAATGACCCAGCCCACCCATTGGTAAACAGAGCAACGCTAGGTGTTTATCCTCCTGCTTCTACTGTTAAGCCGTTCATGGCTGTTGCTGGCTTACAAGAGCATGTAATTTCAGAAAATACCATTCGCAATGATCACGGTGTTTGGCGTATCCCAGGCTCTAAGTCTAACTCCAAAGCTTGGCGTGACTGGAAACGTTGGGGCCATGGTCCGGTTAACGTAACACAAGCAATCGAAGAATCAGTGGATTCATTTTTCTATCAAGTGGCATTTGACCTAGGTATCGATAGGATCAGTACGTGGATGAATCGTTTTGGTTTTGGTAAGCCATCGGGCATCGACATATACGAAGAAAGTAACGCCAATATGCCGACTCGAGATTGGAAGATGATGCGCTACCGCACACCTTGGTATCAAGGTGACACAGTACCGATTGGTATTGGACAAGGGTACTGGACTTCGACCCCGCTGCAACTTGCGAAAGCGACCTCTGTGTTAGTCAATCACGGTAAGGTCATGCCTCCCCATATACTGCGTGCAACATTAGATCATGGTGAAGATTTTGACACACAACAGCTAGTCGATCCAAAGCAAATGCCATCTATTGACGAAGTTCCAGACAAGATCTGGGATGTGTCGATTAATGCGATGCGACTAGTGAACCATGGCAGCCGTGGTAGTGGTAGAAGAGCGTTTAAAGGAACCAAGTATACAAGTGGTGGTAAGTCGGGTACATCGCAAGTATTTGGTTTGGCAAAGGATCAGGTGTACAACTCAAAAGAGCTCGAAAGGCATCTACTTGACCACGCGCTCTACACTGCCTTTGCGCCTTATCAACATCCGGAATACGTTGCCACTGTCGTTATTGAACATGGTAATGGTGGTTCTAAGGTCGCAGCACCTTACATCCGCAAAGTGCTTGATTATGCATTCGAACACAAAAGAGGGGTGAGTAAAGGTCACTCATAACTGACAACATGTACAAAGCCCCACTTGTCTAAAGTGAGGCTTTGTTGTTCATAAACCACAACACATCCAGCGGGACAATTTAGCTTCGCAAGACATGCCACGCTTCGCACAATCTTTGAAACTGAGCCGTGTTACCTTTATCTCTATCTGGGTGCCAGCGAAGCGCTAGCCGTCTCCACTGTTTACGTATTTCTTCTGGTGAAGCGTCAAGCGGCAATTCAAACAGGCTCAATGCTCGGCTTCGATCCATGTCTGTTTCGACACCACCGACATACTTTTTATATCGAGTCCAAAACTCATTCAATAGCCTTTTAACTTCACCCTCTTCGGCCTCATAATTCGACCAGTCAATATAATACTCACGCAATGGGTCTTCATGGTCAATAGCGTGTGTGCTTCCATGATATCTGCC
The DNA here is from genome assembly GCF_054968605.1 of Pseudoalteromonas sp. G5_S1_14_S5. NCBI lineage: Bacteria > Pseudomonadati > Pseudomonadota > Gammaproteobacteria > Alteromonadales > Pseudoalteromonadaceae > Pseudoalteromonas > Pseudoalteromonas sp. G5_S1_14_S5. Next base: position 16,505 of record NZ_JBQKUM010000063.1, read on the forward strand.
GCACATTAGCTCTATGTCCATCGCCTGAACTTGAAGCCAATTATCTGGGTAGAGTGTCTCTTGCAGCTGGTAGAGCGCATTCATGATTAAGAAATTTTTCTTGAATAACTCCTTCTCTGGAACTTGGTCTAACACTGGAACGAAACCGAGTTCATTAAGATGCGCAGCCAAGGTATGCACCTTCCACCCACTTGGCTTTTGTTTGAGGACTTCCATTATTGGCCAGAGCAACGGGTTTTCCATATGAGCATGAAAATGACGGCTCATGTCTTGGTGGCTCGATGATTCTGGGTTGTCTAACATAATTGATTGGGCCCGTTACCATATACATTTGTGTGTATTATTAATTGAAAGCGATCTATCGCGGTTTGTCGAGTTTCAAACTAAATAAATTTCAATCAGTTATATGTTCAAACAACAAAAAGGCCAGCGTGATGCTGGCCTTTAGATTAAAAGTTTGACTAATTAGATAACGCCTAGCTCTCTTAAGCGCTCCATTAGGTACTCATCTGCTGTGTACTTTTCAGATAGAACCACTTCTGGTTTAGGGTGCAAAAATAGAGGCAGTGAGATGCGTGATTTTTCTTGGCGTGCACCAGTTGGGTTAATTACACGGTGAGTCGTTGATGGGAAGTAGCCACCAGATGCTTCTTGAAGCATGTCACCGATGTTGATGATCATGTTGCCGAAGTCACACGGCACATCAAGCCACTCGTTGTTTTGAGATTTAACTTGTAGGCCTGGCTCGTTTGCTGCAGGTAGCACAGTAAGAAGGTTAATGTCTTCGTGTGCTGCAGCACGGATAGCACCTGGTTCTTCATCACCTTGCATCGGTGGGTAGTGAAGTACGCGAAGCAGAGTTTGTTCGCTGCCATTGATCATTTCTGATAGAGCGATAGAGAATTTTTCTTGTACTTCTTGAGGTGCGTGAGCTTCAACCCAACTTAATAGTTCTTGAGCAAAAGCATTAGCGCGTTGGTAGTAATCTAGAATCTGCTCTTTAAGCTGCTCAGGAATTTGACCCCAAGGGTACACGTGGAAGTACTCTTTAATGTCTTTTACCGCGTGGCCCTTTGCAACTTCAGACACTGAAGGTGGAAAATATCCATCTTGTGTTTCAACATTGAAGTGGAAGTTCTCTTTCTCCTCAGAGATAAAGAATTGGTACCAGTTCTCGTAAATTGACTCAACAAGCTCTTTCGGGATTGGGTGATTTTTCAGTACGCCAAATCCAGTTTCACGTAAAGAGCGAACAAATTGTTCTGCTGCGTCGTCAGCAAGATAATCGACAGTTTCCAGTTTCATGACTTTCTTTCTTGTTGTGTAGTGATACGGGGATTTTATGGATCGCTTTACTGTAAATCAAATTTTAGTGAAACTCTCGCAACCGTTTGTCCAGATACTGTGCGTTAACACAACTTTTCAACAATTTTTGTAATCAAAACTAAAATTGAACAGTGTTCATTATTGTGTAACTATACATAAAACTTATATAGGATCTGATGATGACAATTACGCCACTTGCTCAAAATAGACCTCTACTCTCGCTCACTGCGTTGTATCTCGTTGTTTTTCTATTCTCAGCGTTTGTGCCGTCTTCAAGATCGGTTTGGATAGCAGAAATCGTGCCCGCCCTACTGATTCTTGTCGGGATTTGGTGGTTATCGACAAAATTAACGTTTTCAAAAACCGCTTATGTTTTGATGTTCATTTGGTTGGCACTGCACACAATTGGCGCTAAGTACACTTTTGCGGAAGTACCGTTCGATTTTTTTAATCAGTTAATTGGCTCTGAGCGCAACAATTTTGATAGAGTCGCACACTTCTCTATCGGACTTTATGCCTACCCACTCGCTGAGTATCTTATTCGGAAGAAGCTGGCTCAGCCCGTAATTGCGTGCTTATTTGCACTGTTTGCCATCATGAGTGTTGCAGCAGGCTATGAAATTATTGAGTGGTGGTATGCTGAAATCGCAGGTGGTGATGAGGGAATCGCTTTCCTTGGGTCACAAGGTGATATTTGGGATGCGCAAAAAGACATGCTATGTGATACGACCGGAGCTATCATCTCACTGCTGCTTCTCAAGCTTCAAGGACGTACCAAAGTGTAGCCAAACACTTCATTAACTCAGCTTGTTCAAAACTCACTTTCAAATGCCACACGTGCTAAACGTTGTGGCATTTTTGTTTTTAGCTTCAAGGCTATTTCATCGTGACCTTACCACCCACAAACTTAAATGCGGGTGTGCCTCGTACTAAGGTATCTCGAGCAAACTCAATTCCACATTCAGGGCAAATGCACGGCTCTGTTGTAAAGTCTTCGACAATCCTTTCCTTAAAACATTTTATGAGCGCACCCTTACCGCCTTTTCGATATTTGAATAACTGTGTTTTGCATTTCGCGCAAAATATTTGAACGGTTTTCGTGGGTTGCTTCTTGTTTGGTTTCGCCATAAAGGTAACGTGCTGATTCTTATTGTTTAAGTTTAGGCGCCACAAGCACTAAGCTTATGCCGACTAATATGATGGTTGATGAAATTACAAATTTCATGGTGACAGGCTCCGAGAGCAACAGTATGCCGCCGAGTGTCGCGATAACCGGAACCGAGATTTGAGCTTAGAAAACAGCGCTGTGGGAGTAGGTTCAGTTATATTGTTGCTATTCTGGGACGCTATACCTAGCAAAATCAATAGAGTAAGCGCGCCAGACAAAATACGTATAACGGAAAAACTCAAAGTATCGATGGTTTGATCCATCAATGCCCATCGACAAAGCACAGAATCTGCCGCAAAGGCCACCAGCGTAATTAATATCACTAAGACGGTTTGCATTACTATTCCCTTGCCCTTCCTGACACTATCCGCGTATTAATCAACGTCTGGTTTAACCCAAACTTGGCTAAAATCGAACCAACCGAGCGCATTACATTTCGCGTTTTGTAAGGTACCGCACTGGTCTTTGTTTACGCCTAGCCAACAGTGAAACATAGGTATCAATTGGTTGCTTTGTACCAGTTGCTTACCAAGCTGCCTTGCCGGGAATTGTTCAAATTCACCTGAGCGCCAACGATCAATCATATAACACCATTGATCAAAGTCTTCTGCTGGGCTCGATTCATCAAGAAAACTGTAATCCATAAGCCAGCATGCCAACGCATCGTCCCTGTTATTGGCAATTCCCATAGGGTTAATCCAAATATCCACATCATCCGCATGAGGAGGATCGGTTTCGTAACCAAATAGCTCCACATCGACGTTGTATTGCTTGAGTACCGTAACAATGGCCTTGGCAAGCGTAGGAAACATAGGGTGTTGGCATTGATATGCTAATTTAATCGAAGGCTTAGTATCGGCTGGTGGACATACTGGGACTTTTAACTTGATATCGTACCAACCCGGTTTGATACCGTAAGCATGTAATACGCCCAAATCAATAACCGTCTCTTTGGGAATATGCACAAAAAGATCGGCAGCATTTAGAGCATTAGACAAAAACTCAGCCCATGCTGGGTCCTTTGCGATGCCTTTCTTTCTGTTAAGCAGTAGATAGGTACATCCTGGGTCAAGTTCTACCTCATCACTATCACCGCGGTCAGCCATTACAGGTTTCGAAAGGCTCGGGTAAACCATCGATGAATAGGCCTCGTCTACAACCCAAACTTCCACACGATCGATCAGAGGTCTAAAACCAAAGTAGCCATTGAAAGCGGTTAACACGAGTTGTTTTTCGTCATTCTTCTCAATGCGATACGGCCCAGTACCAATTGGACGAATATCGTAGTCCTCCCCACGCAAAATCATCGGTAACGTTACTTTTGCGACAGATTCTGTGAGCGCTATTGGGAAGTATTTATCTGGACGGGTTAGAAAGACATCAACCACGCAATTGGCCGGAGATGATACGTCTTTAATATGGGAGAACATGTTGAGTGGTTCTAGCGCTAGCAGCGTATCGACAACATGATTTGTCATAAGTGGTTCACCGTTATGGAAGCGAACCCCTGGCCTTAAGAAGAACCGCCATTGATAGTCACTGATTTTTTGCCAAGAATGTGCAAGATCAGGTTGTAACTGATCATTTTCATCCAAGCGAGTTAAACCACTGAATACTTGGCAGGCGATGTGTTGCTCTGAACGACGCATCAACTTAGTCGGGTTAAGCATGGAGAGAGGACGATAATAAGGCAAACGGATAACCTGTTCACCCTCTTGGTACTGAACGCCCAAATAGTTTTGGATGACTTGGGTTAGCTTCGCGGCATTTTGATCAAGAACAGACAATGCCTGTCCAATCTTCCCTTCTTCTAAATAGCGTCTTGCCAAGTTTTCGCTGACGTCACAACGGTTCTGCTTAAAAATAAGTTGGGACAACTTACCTCGACCAGCTGCAGGTAGCCACTCTACCCAACCCTCTTCTTCGAGTTTGTTGAGTACCATTCTAGCATTTCGACGGGTACAACAGAGTACATCTGTTATGTCATCGAGCTGAACATCAGAGTCTTTACCATCGAAGTATTCAAATAGGGTTTCGAATTGAACGCGAAGTCTTGGGCTACTCATAAAGAGGAAAACTTAATCAAGGGATATTGAATTCAGTTTCCTCATTTTACAAGTGAAAATCAATCTAACTGATAATGTTTTTACACAGAATTATCGAATTTAGGCAGACCTACTCAAACATAGAGAAGTGACAAGCACCAAAAGTACTCAGACGCTCTAGAGTTACATGACATCACAGCCTATTTTGTTAGCAATATCGCGAAGTTGTTGCTCGTCATCGAGTTTTATTGACCACTTACACTCAGAGCCATTTGCGGAGATGACATTTGCCCCTTTTCCGATCAGTTGAATGGCATCAACCTGTGCTTGTAGCGTGACTCTATGCTCACCATCTAAACGCACAACAAGCTCATGTGCTGTTGCAATGACTTTTCCACTTTTAAAGGTTATGACCATGGATTTCTCAAACTAGGATTATGGTTGGATAATGGCGTTAAAACCGGAGACCACAATGGGCCTAACAGTCTGACGAGTTATCGCTTGTGTTTTTTTACCGCAATGGTGAGACGACTTGTGCAAACTAAGCGTTGACGTTCGTCAGTGATGTTTATCTGCCATACTTGTGTCGATACGCCAAGGTGAATAGGCTCGGCGGTACCGATTACATGCCCTTCACGCATCGACCTTACATGATTCGCGTTGATATCGAGTCCGACACAGTAGTAGCCTTCTGGAACACAGAAATTTGCTGCTAATGAGCCTAGCGTTTCTGCAAGAACAACGGAAGCGCCACCATGAAGCATACCAAGTGGTTGGTGTGTGAAGTGACAAACGGGCATCGTTGCCACTAATGAATTGTCGTTTACCTCGGTATAAACAATGTTGAGGTGCTCAATTAAGGTATTCTTTGAGGTTGCGTTGAAGGTATCTAGGTCAACAGGCTTTTTCCAAATCGTCATGCAGGCTCCTTAATTATCGATATTAGCCATTACGTTAGTAGATGGTTCGTTTTGTTAGCTTTTCGCTCTTTAATTTGCTCTGTAGTTGGAGTATTAAGTACCAAGGATCTGTAACGGTAGGCTTAATAGCTGGTCGCCCGTAGACGCGAAGTACCAAATAACGCCGATCAAACTAGACACTAGACCTACATACCAAAGGAAAGAAACTACTTGGCCATATCGATCTAGTGGTAATAAATGGCTATGGTGGCGCCCTCTCCATTCAAACAGGATTTCAACGCTACCCATAATCAATAAGAAACCAAACAGAGTTAGATTCAACTGATAACTAAGCACAACTCCAGCAACCGCGGCTGCGACACACAGAACGATACCGAGCACGCTGTTCATTGAAAAACTAATACTTTTTAGAACATGACCACCATCGAGAGGTAAAATTGGCAGCAAGTTGAATAAGTTTAGTAAGGCATTAAATACCGCAAGGCCAGCAAAGAACATCTCGCCTGTCACCCAATAAAAAACGGTAAACACAAGCGACAATATCAGCCCAAATAGAGGCCCCATAATTGAGATAACCACATCTTGCCATCGTGTATTAATCTTTTCATCAGAAAGTGCTAAGCCACCAAGGAATGGGATAAGATAAATACCTTTCGTTTTCATACCAAAGTATTTCATGGCTCTAATATGTCCATATTCATGGAACATCAAGCAAGCGATCAAGGCGAGAGCGAACTGGATAGAAAACAGCCACGAATATGCCGCCAAACTTGCAGATGCAAGCACTACTTTAATCAACTTAGCGCTCTTGAGCGCTTTCATTCCAAGCGATACTAACCCAATCAGACTAAAGCGCTTTTCAGGTTTAGGTGCCACAACCGGAGTTTGCTGCTCGATGTCTTTAGTATTACGGCTTCCTTCGGTGATGACTTTTCCGTTAACCAGCGCCTTATAAGCCATCTCAAAAGGTTGCCACTGAACCATAGACTCAACGTGACACTGCAACGTTTCTTCGCCAGAACGAAGCAAAAATGTGTGTGTACGCACATCACCGCCTTCCGAAGTCGCATCTAATTGAGACACTAATGTGTTGTCCCAAAATAGCTGCTGCCACCCTGCCATCGATCCTTCTAAACGAAGCGGTTTACCAAGAAACTCTATCGCGATTAATTCCAAACTATAAATTCCAATTAAAAGACCATCAAAATGAGCCGGTATTATGCCGATTTAGGGAATGGCGGTAAACAGAAACAAAATCGTTACATATTGAGCTGTTGAACACTATTTATACCGATATGGTGCATAAACGCTCTGGTCACACCTCCAACCACCAATAAATCATTGATTGAATTTATAATATTGATGTTAAAGTGCCGCCCCTTAAAAATATAAGTTCACAAAATAACAACTCTTTCTTTGACTTTATATAAAACATGAATTTAACATGCTGTTTACATTAGAGCTTCAACACCAAAAATGCTCAGTGTGTTTTCAAACAAGAATAATGAAATTTGATGCCCTAGGAGGGTCAAGGATGAAAACAATACAACGCTCTCTCGTTTCACTGTCGGTACTATTTGCATGTAATTCACTTGCCGCTGGCTTCCAAGTTGCTGAGCATTCAGCCTCAGGTCTTGGTCGCTCGTTCTCAGGTGAAGGTGCAGTAGCTGACAACGCGAGTGTACTAGCAAGAAACCCCGCCGCGATGACCCTATTTGATACAGCCCAGTTTTCAGGCGCGGTTTCTATCGTTGATCCCGAAGTTAACGTTTATGACGTAGATGCAAAAGAACATTCAAAAGACGTTGCCCCGTTACAAGTGGTACCTGCAGCTTATTATATTAGTCCGATCAATGAGAAGTGGGCTTGGGGTATTGGTATGTTCACCAACTATGGTGTTGCCACAGACTACCCTAATGATATAGCAGCTGGAGATATGGCTGGTGATACGTCATTACTATCTGTCAATTTAAACCCAAATATCGCTTACCGAATCAACAACTCATTCAGTATCGGGGGCGGTCTTAATCTCGTGTATGCGGAAGCAGAACTCACACGTCATAAAGGGGAGCTAAACAACTTTGTCGGCGGCAATGCATCTGACAACCTTATTGGCATGACAGGCGAAACTTTTGGCTACGGCTGGAACGTTGCAGCGATGTATGAACTAAACGCAAACAACCGTTTCAGCATTGGTTATCGTTCTAAAGTCGACCTTGATTTTGATGACGGGGAATTCACAAGTTATGACTCAGCTAGAGCAACTGCCCCAAAAGTTGATGGTCGCTTGCAAATTGAGCTACCTGCAATCATTGAACTATCGGCGTTCCACCAACTTAATGAACAGTGGGCTATCCATTACGGCTGGCAACAAACGGACTGGAGCACTTTTAAAGAGCTAAAAGCGACAAGCCCAGATTGTAATGATAATAGCGTAGCTGGACAGTGTTTCTACAAACCTGAAAAGTACGACGACAATAATAGATATTCAGTCGGTGCAACTTATAAGCTAAACACTCAATGGACAGTGAGAGCTGGCTACGCATATGACGAGCAAGCTGGCGAAGCAACGCTGAGTATCCCCGACAGTGATCGTATGTGGTACAGCGCTGGTTTTACTTACGTTTGGAGTGAAAACATGACAGTAGATGCTGGTTTTGCTCTTGTAGTGAGTGACGACGGCGAATTCACGGAAACAAATGGCGCCCAACAAGAAAAAACCTTTGAAGCTGAAGGTACAGCCTACCTTTCTTCAGTTCAGCTTAACTACACATTTAACTAATTCGGGATTTACTATGAAACGTAACTTTAAGATTTCTCTATTATGTTCCGCGATTCTGTTAGCAGGTTGTGGTGACAACACTGAGAGTTCAGGCACAAGTAATCAACAACTTGAAGCTTACCTAGAAACATCTTTAGCAAGAGCAACAACACAAAAAATGTTATTGCAAGGTAGCAATGCGTCTGTACCTTTAAATAATAACCTGTTGTTTGACTCCACAGATGGTACTTTAGCTATTCCAACTGGTGGGGACGATAGCATTTCGAATCCAAAAGCTGCACTCAATTATGCTGACGGCTTCTCGACAAGTATGCCTATTTATATCGAGTTTGAAGGTGATGGCTTCGGTGATGCTACTGGTATCGTTACTTCCGGTGTTACGCTGCTAAAGCTTTCTAAAAAGTTAACCGATACATCTTCAGCGGCTCAAATACCAACACCTGTATCTACTTCGGATTACACAGTTTACAAAACGGGTTCAAACTTAGCTATCGCACCGAATACTCCGTTTGATGAAAAGTCTGAATACTTACTTGTTATTACTGATGATGTGACAGATGTAAATGGAAACCCAGTAGGTACGTCCCAAAGCTATGCCGCACTGAAAACTGATACAAAAACGTACTCAACAGGTGATTTAGCCAGTGCTCAAACCCTGATCAAAGGCCAAGAAGCTATAGCTGCTGCCGTTGTAGATGCTAAGAAAATCGTCTATTCAGCTTGGTTCACCACAACCTCAGTAGGTGATGTACTTGCCTCTACTGCGTCATTAATCGGTGAAATGGTAGATGCAGGCGCGCCACTTTCTACATACTGGAATGGTAGTGCTAATCCAAATAATGTTGATTTAGCGAGCGCTTATAGTCTTGTTTTAGATTCATCATCAACGCAACCATTTGACACAGCAATTGCAGCTGATGCCAATTTTAAAAAATATCTCGGAGATAATGATGCGGCGGAAACTGCGACTTTAATCGGTGGCATCAAACTCCTTTACTCAAATGGCGGTATCAGCACTTCATCAGTAAATGTGACTAAAGGTACAGTCCAACTACCATATTTTCTTGAAACAGATCCGGCTAAATTTTCTACCACACCATTTGCATCAGCATTGGACAGTTTAGCGATCATAAAAAGTGCATTAACAGACAGCTCTACAAGCTCTTTTGTGGGTGGAGAATTGGTTAAACTGGGTCTAGATCCAACCAATCTTAGTGCTGATGATGTGACTACATTGATGGGGAAAACCCTTACCAAGGACGCAAGCGGCACTCCACTGGATAGTGAGCGCATTGTTACTCAGTATTCACCAATACCACAAATTAAATCACTCGAAGCTGTTGACGTCATTTTGTTTACACCGACAACAGGTACACCTTCAGGTGTCGTCATTTATCAGCATGGTATTACTACTGTAAAAGAAAATGCATATGCCTTCGCTGCTAATTTAACAGCACAGGGTCTTGCAGTTATAGCTATTGATCACCCGATTCACGGTTCTCGCTCACTTGCTGGCGGTGCGATATCGACTAACGATAATGCTCTTTACTATCTGAATCTAAATGCTTTACCTGTTGCCCGTGACAATATCCGTCAAAGTGCACTGGATGTAATTGGCCTTCGTATGGCCCTTGAAAAAGTGAGTAATGACTTTACGGGTACACCTTTAGCAAACGTAAGTGCGACTGATGCGAATGTTAAATTCATGGGGCATTCTTTAGGGGGGATTACTGGTTTTACTTCGGTAGCGACCGCCGAATTTGCTGGTACACATAAGTTTAGCTCTGCGGTATATGCCAATTCAGGTGGTCACATTGCTGAACTATTGTTTGCATCAAAAACCTTTGGTCCTGAAATTAAACACAATCTCGCGAAAGAGCTGAATGAAACTTATAAAAATTCAGTTGCAGCGGTGTGTGCAGCCAACAATATTAAAGATAGTGACTGTTATAGTGCTTTTGCACAAAGTAGCCCAGCAAGTGCAGCAGCAATTGAAGCTGAATTGGTAGCGTTTAAAGTAGCAGCTCAAACCCTAATTGACACAGTAGATCCTCATTCACTTGCTAATACTGAAGCTCTAGCAACGTTAAACTCGAGCTATCCAACGTTGTTGATACAGTCGCAAAATGATGAAACGGTGCCAAACAATGGTAGTGATGATAACGATGAACCATTGTCTTACACGGCTTCGTTTGTTGGTTCAGAAGGGTTAGATGCAACTTTAGGTTTAGATGACTCTACAAAAGCTAGCCCTTCAACTGGAAACCGCGTGTTTGTTCAATATAATGCTACAGCTAAGCATTCCACGATCATTGGGCCGCAAGCAGACCTTTCTGATGCCGCTCATACCCTATCGATGAGAGCTCAAGTAGCTGATTTCTTAGAATCGGATAGCCTTGATGCAGCAGCACCAGATGCTCTATTGGAATAAGTAAAACTTAAGTTTTTTCACTGAAATCAAATGCCAGCCTAACCGCTGGCATTTTTGTATCCGCAATTTTTACCAAAGCCTAGTTAACCGTTTGCATAAAACTTTAAAACACAAATGGTTGACCTCGACTAAAATTAATCAAGACAGAATACCGTACGACCTCTTTCTTTATTGTAAATAAAGTGGATAATACCCCCCGTAAATTAATACCTAATAAATGTGAGTCCATTATGTCTTCTGAAGCTACTATGCTAGAACGCTGCCAATCTAAATGTGAACTATGTGGTTCTGATTCTTCTCTTACTGCATACGCAGTACCGCCACACAGCCACGTAACAGTGGATCACGGCATCATGGTATGTGACAAATGTCTTGGTGAGATTGACGAGCCTAAAGATATTAACCACTGGCGCTGCCTAACTGACAGCATGTGGAGCCAAGAAGCCCCTGTCCAAGTAACAGCATGGCGCCAACTAACTCGTCTTAACTCAGAGAGCTGGGCTCAAGACGCGCTAGACATGATGTACATGGAAGAAGAAACATCTGTTTGGGCTCAAATCGGCATGTCTGCTGATGACAAACCCCTTGATGTAAACGGCGTTGAATTGAAGAAAGGTGACGACGTAACAGTCATTAAAGACCTACCTGTAAAAGGTACTAACCAAGTTATCAAACAAGGCACGGTGATACGTGGCATAAGCCTTGGCGACGATCCGAAGCTTGTTTCTGGTAAGGCAAACGGTGGTCAGTCAATGTATGTAATCGCTGAATACTGTCGTAAGAAATAGTTACTGTTTACAGCTCTAACTTTAAAAAGGCGTTCACATTTATCGAGCGCCTTTTTTTGTATCGG
>NZ_JBQKUM010000064.1:0-27799 GCF_054968605.1 Pseudoalteromonas sp. G5_S1_14_S5
AATATTACCAAGCCTTATGCTAAAAGGGTTGTTAATGGTTTGTATCAATGTGGCTCGCTAATTGCCTTAGTGAAAGCACGCAGTTCCCATTGAAGGGCTGCTTTGTTTACTAAGGAGAATAATAATGTTTAAGCCTCTTACCCTGCTGTCTGTCTCTGCTCTGGCGCTCACCAGCTTTAATGCTGCTGCAAACTGTGATCCAGGTGAAATCGTGATTAAATTCAGTCATGTAACTAACACGGATAAGCACCCAAAAAGGCATCGCTGCTTCACTACTTAAAGAGCGAGTAAACACGGGAATGAATGGTAATGCTTGTATGCAAGTTTTCCCTAACTCGACGCTTGAAACATGCTGGTTCTCCGCTAAATCGGGTGCGACAATATAAAGCCTGCTTTCTCTCATTCATCACAGCAATTAGCGGTAGTTTTTACTGTAAATAGAGAGCCAGTTGATGGAGTTAGGTTAAGGCTTTGTAACGGAGATTGTTGAAAAAGTTATCGACTCTGAGGGGTAAAACAGGAGCAAGATCTCTTTTTAAGGTTTTTAGCAAAAAAAGCCCTCGATTCCCTTGAAAAAGTCGCTATTGTCCCCATTTCTGTTGTGCTAAGTGATGTTCTGAACGTTTTTGTATCATTTAGTTGGACGAATTTAGAGCATTCATCATCAAGCAGAGGTGAACGGCTCGACAGAGATTAAACAGATCGCTAGAATGTCGCGTCTAAAATTTCTGTCCTGAGGCTAATCGGAGATACCTTTCTTGTTTCCGAAATCAAGCTTCGCTGCTTTTTATTAGCGAGTGAAAACTGAGCTCTTAACAAGTATGTGAAGATGAAGATATCGCTGATTAGTCTGGTGTTTGATTGAGTGATCAATTCAAACATCAATGCTCGATTTTAAATTAGGTGTTCGGATAGAGCACTACACAAGGATGCAGCCAACAACGTCGGCTTTTGAATTAAAGCCAAGTTACGGCTCATATGCTCAGATTACTGAGCCAGTTTTGAGGTTTATATAATGCAAGTTACTGTTGAAACGCTAGAAGGCCTAGAGCGCCGTCTAAATATTACTGTTCCTGCTGCTAACATCGAAGATGCAGTTACAGCTGAACTACGCAACATCGCGAAAAACCGTCGTTTCGATGGTTTCCGTAAAGGCAAAGTGCCAATGAAGATGGTTGCTAAAATGTACGGCAAAGCAGTACGTCAAGACGTGATGGGCGAAGTAATGCAACGTCACTTCATCGAAGCGATCGTTAAAGAGAAAATCAACCCAGCTGGCGCACCAACTTTTGCACCAGTTGAAAACAACGAAGGCGCTGACTTAGTATTCAACGCAACTTTTGAAGTTTACCCAGAAGTTGAGCTGAAAGGTCTAGAAAACATCACTGTTGAAAAGCCAGCAGTAGAAGTTAAAGACGCAGACGTTGCAGAGATGATCGAAACTCTACGTAAGCAACAAGCAACTTGGACTGAAGTTGATACTGCAGCTGACGCTGGTTCTCGTGCAACTATCGACTTCGTTGGTTCTATCGACGGTGAAGAGTTCGAAGGCGGTAAAGCTGAGAACTTCCCACTAGAGATGGGCGCTGGTCGCATGATCCCTGGTTTTGAAGACGGTATCGTTGGCAAAACAGCAGGTATGGAATTCGAAATCGACGTAAACTTCCCAGAAGATTACCACGCTGAAAACCTAAAAGGTAAAGCAGCTAAGTTTGCAATCAAAGTAAACAAAGTTGAAGCTCGTGAACTTCCTGAACTAAACGAAGAATTCGTTGCTAAGTTCGGCGCAACTGACGGCGTTGAAGGTCTTAAAGCTGAAGTTCGTAAGAACATGGAGCGTGAGCTTAAGCAAGCTGTTAAGAACCGTATCAAAGAGCAAGCTATCGACGGTCTAGTTAACGAAAACAACATCGACGTACCTTCTGCTCTAATCGATCAAGAGATCGGTGTTCTACGTCAACAAGCTGCTCAACGTTTCGGTGGCAACACTGAAGCTGCTGACCAACTTCCACGTGAGCTGTTCGAAGAGCAAGCTAAACGTCGCGTAGTTGTAGGTCTTCTACTTGGTGAAGTAATCAAGACTGAAGAACTAAAAGCTGACGACGAGAAAGTTAAAGCTATCATCGAAGAGATGGCTACAGCATACGAAGATCCATCTGAAGTTATTGCTTACTACGAGCAAAACGAGCAAATGATGAACAACATGCGCAACGTGGCTCTAGAAGAGCAAGCTATTGATGCAATCATCGCTAAAGCTCAAGTTTCTGATAAAGAAGTTAGCTTCAACGAGCTAATGAATCAGCAACCTGCTTAATATAGTAATATCTGACGTAGAAGGTTGACGTACGGTCAACAATTCTGCTAACAATGGTCCGTATGATTTTATCATTCGGGCCATTTATTTTAGGGACATAAGAATATGAGCTACCAAGAAAAAAATACAATGCCATCGATTATGGACGCACTAGTTCCTATGGTGGTTGAACAGACTTCCCGTGGTGAACGTTCTTACGATATTTATTCTCGTCTATTAAAAGAACGAATCATTTTCTTAACAGGTCAAGTGGAAGACCACATGGCAAATCTTGTCGTGGCTCAACTGCTTTTCTTGGAATCTGAAAACCCAGACAAAGATATTTACCTTTACATCAACTCGCCGGGCGGTAGCGTAACAGCTGGTATGTCAATCTACGACACAATGCAGTTCATCAAGCCGAACGTGAGCACAGTATGTATGGGTCAAGCTTGTTCTATGGGTGCATTCTTACTAGCGGGTGGTACTCCAGGTAAGCGTCACGTGCTTCCAAACTCACGCGTAATGATTCACCAGCCACTTGGCGGCTTCCAAGGCCAAGCGTCTGATATTCAGATTCACGCGCAAGAGATCCTAACGATCAAACAAAAGCTAAACAAACTATTGGCAGAGCACACTGGTCAGCCTCTAGAAGTTGTTGAGCGTGATACAGATCGTGACAATTTCATGTCTGCTGATCAAGCAGTAGAATACGGTTTAGTGGATTCAGTTCTTAATCACCGCGGTCAATAATTGCAGGGCAATTGTTTGACGCAAAGTGATGCAAATTGATATACACTCAAACCATAGAGAGTAAAGGCTAAGAGGTTAGCGAATGACAGATAAAAGCAAAGAGGGTGGTAGCGGTAAACTGCTTTACTGCTCTTTCTGTGGCAAAAGCCAGCACGAAGTTCGCAAGTTAATCGCAGGTCCTTCTGTTTACATTTGTGATGAATGTGTCGATCTTTGTAACGACATTATTCGTGAAGAAATCAAAGATGTTCTTCCTAAGAAAGAATCTGAATCGCTGCCAACGCCGCGTGAGATTCGTGAGCACCTTGATGACTATGTAATCGGTCAAGAATACGCGAAAAAAGTGCTAGCAGTTGCAGTATATAACCACTACAAGCGTTTACGTAATGGTGATACGACAGCTGAAGGCGTAGAGCTAGGTAAGAGTAACATTCTTCTTATCGGTCCTACCGGTAGTGGTAAAACGCTACTGGCTGAAACACTGGCTCGTTTCCTAGACGTTCCTTTCACAATGGCAGACGCAACTACACTAACCGAAGCGGGTTACGTGGGTGAAGATGTTGAAAACATCATCCAGAAGTTGCTTCAGAAATGTGATTACGACGTAGCGAAAGCGGAACGCGGCATTGTTTACATCGATGAAATCGACAAGATTTCTCGTAAAGCTGAAAACCCATCAATCACGCGTGACGTGTCTGGTGAAGGTGTACAGCAAGCTCTACTAAAACTT
This sequence comes from Pseudoalteromonas sp. G5_S1_14_S5, assembly GCF_054968605.1. Taxonomy (NCBI): domain Bacteria; kingdom Pseudomonadati; phylum Pseudomonadota; class Gammaproteobacteria; order Alteromonadales; family Pseudoalteromonadaceae; genus Pseudoalteromonas; species Pseudoalteromonas sp. G5_S1_14_S5. Next base: position 3,777 of record NZ_JBQKUM010000064.1, read on the forward strand.
GTTGAAGGTACAGTTGCTTCTGTTCCACCACAAGGTGGTCGTAAGCATCCACAGCAAGAGTTCTTGCAAGTGGACACGTCTAAGATCTTATTTATCTGTGGTGGTGCGTTTGCTGGCCTAGATAAAGTGATTGAACAACGTGTAGAAACAGGTTCTGGTATCGGCTTTGGCGCTGAAGTGCGTTCAAAAGACGAAACCAAAACGATTGGTGAACTGTTCACTCAAGTAGAACCTGAAGATCTAGTGAAGTATGGTCTAATCCCAGAATTCATTGGTCGTTTACCTGTTACGACAACATTGACAGAGCTTGATGAAGAAGCGCTAATCCAAATCCTTTGTGAGCCGAAGAATGCACTGACTAAACAGTACGCAGCATTATTTGGGCTAGAGGATACAGAGCTAGAGTTCCGCGAAGACGCGTTACGTGCGATCGCTAAGAAAGCGATGAGCCGTAAAACTGGCGCTCGTGGTCTACGCTCTATCTTGGAGGGTGTTTTACTAGAAACGATGTATGAACTGCCATCTTCAACTGATGTAAGCAAAGTTGTGATTGATGAGTCGGTAATCAATGGTGAGTCAGAGCCACTGTTGATTTACAGCAACTCAGACAATCATGCTGCTGTTGCAGAGTAGGTCTTTTTTAGACAAGTCACTCAAATTGAAAAAGGAGGTAAGCAATTACCTCCTTTTTTTTATTCTTCCATTGAATCCAGTCGTTTAAGCCCCATATACTGCTTTATAAGTTAAAGCGGAAGAGAGAAATATATGAACTTGGAACGTTCCGAGCGTATCGAAATCCCCGTGCTACCTCTACGTGATGTAGTGGTTTACCCACACATGGTTATTCCATTGTTTGTTGGTCGTGAAAAATCGATTACTTGCCTAGAGTCGGCAATGGAAGCTAACAAACAAGTACTACTTGTTGCGCAGAAAGAAGCGGACACTGATGAGCCTTCAATTGACGACCTATTTAAAGTAGGTACCGTCGCTACCATTCTTCAGTTACTTAAGCTCCCTGATGGTACGGTTAAAGTACTTGTTGAAGGTCAGCAACGTGCAAAAATTCACGAGTTCAAAGAGAGTGAATTTTTCCTAGCGGATGCGGAATACGTTGTTACCTCAGAACTTGACGAAAAAGAACAAGAAGTGGTTGTTCGCAGCGCGATCAATCAATTTGAAGGCTTTATTAAGCTAAACAAAAAGATTCCACCAGAGGTTCTAACCTCTCTGAATGGGATTGATGAAGCAGCTCGTCTTGCTGATACCATCGCAGCACACATGCCACTTAAACTAGTAGACAAACAGCACGTACTAGAGATTCTAGATGTGACTGAGCGTCTAGAGTTCCTGATGGGCCAAATGGAGTCAGAGATTGATATCCTGCAGGTTGAAAAACGCATCCGTGGCCGTGTTAAGAAGCAGATGGAAAAATCTCAGCGTGAGTATTACCTGAATGAGCAAATGAAAGCGATTCAGAAAGAACTTGGCGAGATGGATGACGCTCCAGACGAATTCGAGACTCTGAAGAAGAGGATCGAAGAGTCAAAAATGCCTCAAGAAGCTCGTGAAAAAACCGAGCAAGAACTGCAAAAACTGAAAATGATGTCGCCAATGTCTGCTGAAGCAACAGTAGTACGCAGCTATATCGATTGGATGGTTGGCGTTCCTTGGGCTAAGCGCTCAAAAGTTAAGAAGAATCTAGCGAAAGCGGAAGAGATCTTAAACGAAGATCACTATGGCCTAGAGCGTGTTAAAGAACGTATTCTTGAGTACTTGGCGGTGCAGAATCGTATCAATAAACTGAAAGGTCCAATCCTTTGTCTTGTTGGTCCTCCAGGTGTGGGTAAGACATCACTGGGTCGCTCTATCGCGGCTGCTACAGGTCGTAAGTACACACGTATGGCACTAGGTGGCGTTCGTGATGAAGCTGAGATTCGTGGTCACCGTCGTACCTACATCGGTTCTCTTCCGGGTAAATTAATCCAGAAGATGTCTAAAGTTGGCGTTAAGAACCCACTGTTCCTATTAGATGAAATCGACAAGATGTCTTCTGATATGCGTGGCGACCCATCTTCAGCACTACTAGAAGTACTAGACCCAGAGCAAAACAACGCTTTTAACGATCATTACCTAGAGGTCGATTACGATCTGTCAGATGTTATGTTCGTAGCAACTTCGAACTCAATGGACATTCCTGGCCCACTACTGGATCGTATGGAAGTGATTCGCCTGTCTGGTTATACAGAAGACGAAAAGTTAAACATCGCTAAGCGTCACCTTGTTGATAAGCAAGTGAAACGCAACGGTCTAAAGGCAAACGAGATTACTATCGAAGATTCTGCAATCATCGGTATTATCCGTTACTACACACGTGAAGCGGGTGTACGTAGCCTAGAGCGTGAGATTTCTAAGATCTGCCGTAAAGCGGTTAAAAACATCCTGTTAGACAGCGATCTTAAGTCTGTGACTGTTACGATGGATAACCTAAAAGAGTACTTAGGTGTTCAGCGTCACGACTTCGGTAAAGCGGATGAGAGCAACCGTATTGGTCAAGTAACAGGTCTAGCTTGGACTCAAGTTGGTGGTGATCTGCTGACTATCGAAACTGAGGCAATGCCGGGTAAAGGTAAGCTAACGCAAACCGGTTCTCTTGGCGATGTGATGAAAGAGTCGATTCAAGCTGCGATGACCGTGGTTCGTTCTCGTGCTGAAAAACTAGGCATCAACTCAGATTTCTATGAGAAACGTGATATTCACGTTCACGTACCAGAAGGTGCAACACCGAAAGATGGCCCAAGTGCGGGTATCGCGATGTGTACTGCACTTGTCTCTAGCTTAACGGGTAATCCGGTTAAAGCTGAGGTTGGTATGACTGGTGAAATTACCCTTCGCGGTGAAGTTTTACCTATCGGTGGCTTGAAAGAAAAACTGCTTGCTGCGCACCGCGGTGGCATCAAAACAGTACTGATTCCGAAAGATAACGAGCGTGATTTGGAAGAGATTCCAGACAACGTAATCGCTGACTTGAAGGTGATCCCTGTCCAATGGATTGATGAAGTACTGAAAGTCGCGCTAGAACGAGATCCGTCAGGGGTCGAGTTTGACGTGAAAAAATAGTGATGCATAGCAAAAATAAGTAAAGAATTACGCTGATAGGCCCGAAAAGGCTTGTCAGCGTTTTTTTTGGAAGCTAAGTTATTCAACAAAGCGGCAGCCCTTTTGCAATAAGGCTTTCGGCTAAATTAAAACCAAAATGGAACGTACAGTCATCGAGAAGTAGTCACAGATGACACATAGGGGAAAAACAGTGAATAAAACACAACTAGTAGAATCAATCGCAGAAAACGCAGACATCTCTAAAGCTTCAGCTGGCCGCGCTCTAGACGCATTCATCGAAGCAGTTGGTACAACGCTACAATCAGGCGATCAAGTTGCACTTGTTGGCTTTGGTACTTTCAGTGTTCGTACTCGTGCAGCTCGTACAGGTCGTAACCCAAAAACTGGTGAAGAGATCCAAATCGCAGAAGCTAAAGTACCTGGCTTCAAAGCGGGTAAAGCGCTTAAAGACGCATGTAACTAATTTCTAATGCTGAAACCTCTATTTGAAAGAGGGTAAGTCAGTAAATGCGTTTACTGTTTGAAAAGTGATATTTCATTCTTAAACAGTATATGTGCGAAGCACATTGAACTAATTTAAATTATGCGCATCCTACTGATGCGCATTTCTTTTTCTGATAATATCGCGTGAATAGATTTTTATTTGAAGCCAATGCTTCATATCCGGAGAGCACTTAAATTATGATGGATCGATTACGCGAAGGCGTTAATAGCATCGCGGTAAAAATTATCCTTGGGTTGATTATCCTGTCATTCGTATTCGCAGGTGTAGGCAGCTACATCACCGGTGGCGGTAACAACGCAGCAGCTAAAGTTGGCAACACAGAAATCGGTCGTGGTGAGTTCGAGCAAGCTTATCAAAACGAGCGTAATCGCATGCAATCTCAGCTTGGCGATTACTTTGCTCAAATGCTTGCAGACCCTGCATACGTAGAGTCCTTCCGTAAGTCAGTACTTGAGCGCATGATCAACGACGTTTTACTTGAGCAGCAAGCAGAGTCTCTAGGCCTACGAATCAGTGATTCTCAAATCCGTACAATGATTCTAGAAATGCCTCAGTTCCAAACTGCAGGTCAATTCGACCAAGAAATTTACCAAGCAGCATTACGTCGCGCAGGTTTCAGCGCAGAAAGCTTCGCTGAATACATGCGTCGTGATCTAATGCGTAACCAGCTTGTCACTGCACTTCAAGGTAGTGAGTTTGTTCTTCAGGGCGAAATCGACACGCAAAGCAAGCTAATTGCACAGACTCGTGATATTCGTACAGTAACCCTTTCTGTTGCTGACCTTGCGAAAAACGTTGAGCTAACTGATGAGCAAATCGAGCAGTACTACACTGAAAATCCTCTAGCGTACACTCGTCCAGAGCAAGCTAAAGTGTCTTACATTGAACTTTCTGCTGAAGCACTTAAGTCTCAGCTTGAAGTCAGCGACGAAGAAGCACAAAAATACTACCAAGAGCACTTAGACAAGTACTCAACGGCAGAGCAACGTAAAGTTAGCCACATCCTTGTTGAAGGCGACGATGAAGCGAAAGCGCAAGCAATCCTAGACGAGCTAAACGCAGGCGCTGATTTTGCTACGCTAGCGGAAGAAAAATCTGACGACTTCGGCAGTGCAGACGTTGGCGGTGACCTAGGTTGGATCGAACGTGATGTTATGGACCCTGCATTTGAAGAGGCAGCTTTCGCACTTCAGAACGTTGGTGATACTACTGGTTTGGTTAAGTCTGATTTTGGCTACCACATCATCAAGCTGGACGAACTAAAAACGTCTGAGTCTCAGCCATACGCAGAAGTAGCAGCGGAGATTAAGCAAGAACTTCTAGACCAACACGCAGTAGACCAATTCTACGAAATGCAAACTGAGCTAGAAAAAGTAGCGTTTGAATTCCCTGATTCACTAGATGATTCTGCACAGGCTATCAACGCTAAGATCACAACAACAGATTTTATCTCTCAATTAGATGCACCTAATGTGTTGAAGACGGCTGCAGTAATGCAAGCTATCTTGAGCCCTGAAGTGAAAGAAGATGGCCTAAACTCTGAAGTTATCGAAGTGGCTCCTGAGCACGTTATCGTTGTACGTGTCGAAGAGACTCGTGATGAGACAGTACTTCCTCTTGAAGAAGTGAAAGATCAAGTTTTGGCAGCACTATCTGCTGTAAAAGCAGAAGAACAAGCTGTTGAGCTAGGTGTTTCTCTAGTTAACGACCTCAAAGCTGGTAACGAAGCAGTACTAGCGGAAAACAACCTTAAGTTCACAGAGCTTGAGACAATTGACCGTAACTCACCACTAGCTGCGTCTGTGTTCGCTCTAGCGAAGCCAGAAGAAGGCAAAGTTGTATTCGGTCAATCTAAAGACCGAAACGGCAACATAGTTGTTATAGAGCTGTCTAAAGTAACGGCTGAAATTAACCCAGCATACAGCACTCAAATTGGTGCTCAGTTAGAGCGTGTTGGTAACCAACAAGATCTGACTAACGTATTAAACGTACTACGTAAAAACGCAGACGTTGAATACTACGTTGTAAGCCAAGGTCAATAATCATCAATTTTCTGGCTAGTTAAACTCCAAAACAGATTTGTGAGCCAACAAGCAAGTTGATGAAAATAAGATGTAGAACAAAGCGGGTTACTTAGGTGGCCCGCTTTATTTTTATCTGGCGAGCATGTTATCTCTCGCTTCAAATGCATAAGTTACCTTTTTTAACAAAGGAATGGATTATGCGCACATTATATTCAACACTACTTCTTTCATTTTTGATTTTCTTAAGCCCTACCGTATTTGCAGACAGCCCAACCAAGGCTGAACTCTACGAAGGTATTGAGATTACGGTAAACATTAATACTGCGACCGCAGAAGAGCTATCAGCGTTACTGGTAGGCGTGGGCGATAAGAAAGCCAAAGATATTGTCGACTATAGAACTGAGCACGGCGCGTTTGCTAGTGCTGACGACTTGGCGAGTGTGAAAGGGATTGGAGAAGCAACGGTTGAAAAGAATCGCGAAAGGATACAGCTTTAGTTCGCTTTTTTACTCATTAAAAATGAAATGATTGCCATGGAGCCGCCTACCAGTGCACCTGCTAGGTGGGCTTCAATTGCCACTCTCGCGTTAATCAATTCACCAGTCGTGCTAGAAGGACCAACAAGCTGCTCCCAAGTGATTTTAGCGACTAATCCGAATACTAACAGCCAACTCGACTTCCTGCCGTTTAACGCCTCTCTGAGAGCGAATATCCCAAACAATCCATGCAGAGTTCCAGATAAACCTACATAGACCTGAATACTTGAAAGTAACAGAGCCAATCCTGTGACTAAGCTGATCAAAGCTACCGCAGAGATAAGTTGTTTTCGTGTGGGTTGGAACAGGTAGCTGATGATCCATAAGCCCGCTAGATTCATTAGCAAGTGTGAGTAGTTGGTATGTGAAAAGTTTCCTGTTAGGATCCGCCACCATTGTCCATCGACAATCGCACTTTTATCCCAAACGATCCAAGCCTGCACTGGCTCTAGTTGGAATATGACGCATAAAAGTGAAGTAAAAATTAAAACAGGGTACACATTACATCCATGTCTCGTTATTGCCCCCAATGCAGCAAGGCTTTGAAAGCTTGTATTTGTCAGTGGGTTACACCACTAGAATCGAACGTTGAGCTTATCATTCTTCAGCACTCATCAGAAGAGCATCGTCCGATGGGAACCGCGCGTATCCTCTCGTTATCTTTAAAAAACAGTGTGACGATTGTCGGCGAAGATTTTTCAGACAATGAGCAACTGAATAACATGTTAGCTGATGAACAATATCAGCACGTAATTTTGTACCCGAGTGAACACTCTGTGCCTGTCGAGTCTGTAACACGCCCTAATAAAAAGCTGCGTGTGATTTTGCTGGATGGAACTTGGAAGAAGGCATTCAAGATGTGGCAAGTGTCTAGCAATCTGCATGCGCTAAACACCGTCCATCTACCAAAAGATCTCAAAGGTAATTACCGAATCCGTAAAGCGCCAAGTGAAAATAGCTTGTCGACGGTAGAAGCAGGGTACCATTTGCTGAACTTATTAGAAGGTGACCGAGATTTCAGTCCGCTGCTAACGGCATTTGACCAAATGATTCAGTTTCAAATCAATCAAATGCCGCCGGGTGTATTTGAGAAAAACTACTTAGCGTAATCTCACCAATACTTGTCTAAGTGCGCCGAGTCTAAATGCTGAGAGTAGTCTAGAACTCGCTATGTGCCGAAAACAGCTGTTGATGAATCTTTTGTGCAAGGTCGTCGGTCATTGATGAAATGTAATCGGCGATCACGCGCATCTTTCTCGACTCGTCTTGATGTTGTAGCCACTGTTTCTTAATCGGTAGTGGTAACAGGCGTTCAGGATCGGCGCTGAAGGCTTCAAACATATCCATGATGATCTGCTGACCTTTGTACTCAATAACTTGGACTTCCGGCACTTGAATCACGAATTCGCTGACGAAGTGTTTCAGCTTATCGAGGGTAGCATCCATGCTTGGTTCTAATACGGCATTGTAGGCAAGCAGTTCGTTCTCAAAACTTTCATCAACGGGCTTAATCGAGATACTCGTCAGCAGCGCGTTAACAATCCCACCAATGGCGTCTTTTCTCCGATATTGCTCGCCAGAGAATAGCATTTCTGTGATGGAGTCTAGGTGTTCACAGATCCACGGATCAGCCATCTCTTTTAACTGCGGATAAGCAGATTCAACCCACTGCGCTTTAGTCACTGAACCAAGCACAATCGCATCTTCCAGATCATGCACGCCATAGGCGATGTCATCCGCAAGCTCCATGATGGAACAGTCGAGTGACTTGTATTTGGTCTTGTTATGTTCGAATGGCTCTGTGTGCGCTTTTCTCTTCTGTTTGAGAAGTTGTTGATCGTTAGTAGAAAGCGGTTCAAGTACCCAGTTGAAGAGTGCTTGGTCATGATCGTAGATACCTTTCGCGGGCATCCAATCTTTGGCTCGGAGTTGTCGCTGGTGCTTAACGGGCTCAGGTTGTTCTTTTGCCTCCACTTCACTGAGTAGCGAAGGGTATTTGATCAGCCCTAAAAGCGTGCGTCGAGACAGGTTCATTCCGTGATGTTCAGTATAGGGCTCTAGTTGCGTGACAATACGAAATGTTTGGGCATTGCCTTCAAAGCCACCGTGTTCGCGCATCATGTAGTTGAGTGCGACTTCACCACCATGTCCATAAGGTGGGTGGCCAATATCGTGGGCCAAGCACAGTGAATCAATTAAGCTATCGGAAGGCAGAAGGTCTCGAAACTCAGATTGCTTTTTCTTGAGCTGCGCAACAATACCAGTGCCAAGCTGTGCCGCTTCTAGCGAGTGGGTTAAACGCGTGCGGTGAAAGTCATTAACCGTGGTGCCGTGTACTTGAGTTTTTGCTTGTAGTCGACGAAAAGCGGCAGAATGAAGCACGCGTGCTCGGTCACGTTGATAAGGGCTGCGGTGATCATCACGTCTTATTTTGTGTTCATCGTCATTTCGATGTTGCCACTCTTGTTCGAGTACAAAAGAAGGTTCGAGTTGAGAATTCAAAATATCACCTATCAGATTGATTTTATCTAACTAATTACAAGTAACTTATACCCAGCTAGCTTATCTCGTCTAGTGATAATTCAAAGCTTGGGGCAAAGGTGGCGAGAAAGTAGTCCATTTCAGGACTTTTTCGCTGTTCGAGAGTCTCTTCTAACCGACGTTTAGCTTGTTCATACTCGTGGTTGCCTGCACTGAGCTCTTCTAAACATTTGAGATAAGCACAGATAGTGTCGGCTTGTTTTACGATGTTTTGCTCTTCTTTGCTGGCGGTGCCGGAGATCAAGAAAGGCGCGAAGTCGTCTTGAAACTCTTCTGGCAGCATCGAAAGCAGTCTTTGCTCTGCGGCGGCTTCTATCTTCTTATACTCTTGGGCTATGTCTGGGTTATAGTATTTGACGGGGGTAGGCAGATCACCTGTCAGTACTTCACTGGTGTCATGGTACATCCCGACTAGGGCAATATGTTCTGGGTTGAGTTTGCCATCAAACTTTTTGTTTTTGATAAGCGCCAAGGCATGGGCAACGAATGCGACCTGTAGGCTATGTTCTGAAATATTCTCGCTTGAGACGGATCGCATCAGAGGCCAGCGCTGGATAAGCTTCATACGTGCGAGGTGGGCAAAGAAATGGCTCTGTTTCATAAGTGTCCTTTCTAAAGAGTGCTCCACTCGTACCTTGTGTTTGTTACAAACTGCACGAGACTGCGGATACAAAAAAGGCTCCTAAACTGGAGCCTTTTAAGCATAGAAGTGAATGAATACAAGTTAAAGTCTTTTAAAACAGCGAATTGTAGCCACCTTTATCTGTGCTTATTAACCTTCGATGAGGTCGTCTTGATTGTAAGTCTGTAAGAAGCGCTCCAGGCGACCAATTGCTGCTTCAAGGTCTTCAATGTGTGGCAAAGTCACAATACGGAAGTGGTCTGGTTTAGGCCAGTTGAAGCCAGTGCCTTGTACTAACAGTACTTTTTCTTGCTTAAGGAAGTCGAGTACGAACTTCTGATCGTCTTTAATATTGTACATCTCGGTATCGATCTTCGGGAACAGGTACATCGCGCCCTTTGGCTTGACACAAGAAACACCTGGGATCTTGTTAATCAGTTCCCATGCTCGGTCACGTTGCTCTAGCAAGCGGCCGCCGGGCAGTATCAGTTCATTGATACTCTGATAGCCACCCAATGCCGTTTGGATAGCGTGCTGCATTGGTACGTTGGCACACAAACGCATAGAGGCAAGCATCTCTAAACCTTCAACATAGCCTTTGGCTAAGTGTTTAGGGCCGGTCAAGAACATCCAACCACCACGGAACCCACAAACACGGTAAGCTTTAGATAGGCCGTTGAAGGTTACCATCAGTACATCTTCAGCAAGCGTTGCAACAGAAGTGTGTACAGCACCGTCGTAAAGAACTTTGTCGTAAATCTCATCAGCGAAGATGATTAGACCGTGTTCACGTGCAATCTCGACAACTTGAAGTAGGAAATCACGGCTGTAAACTGCACCTGTAGGGTTGTTAGGGTTGATAAGAACGATGCCGCGAGTCTTCGGTGAGATCTTTGCGCGCATGTCATCCAGATCTGGATACCAGTCTGCATCTTCATCACACATGTAGTGAACTGGAGTACCACCAGAAAGTGCCACTGACGCTGTCCATAGTGGATAGTCTGGAGCGGGAACTAAGATTTCATCACCATTATCCAGTAGCGCTTGCATAGACATAACGATAAGCTCTGAAGCACCGTTACCAATGTAAACGTCTTCTACGTCAAGATTGCGTAGGCCTTTTTTCTGGTAGTGTTGAACAACCGCTTTACGGGCTGAATAGATGCCTTTTGAGTCGCAGTAACCTTGAGATGTCGGCAGGTTACGGATTACGTCAACAAGGATTTCATCAGGGGCGTCAAAACCAAATGGGGCGGGGTTACCAATATTAAGCTTTAGTATTTTATGCCCCTCTTCTTCCATGCGCTTAGCATGTTTGAGTACAGGCCCCCTGATTTCGTAGCATACGCTGTTGAGTTTTGACGACATCCCGATATTTTGCATTGCCGATTTCCTGAAATTAATTTAAATACTTTATTAAAGTACCGCAAAATGGTGTTTGATAGAATAAAAATCTGATGAATGTCGCATTTTAGTGTCACGTTTGGTCTTTTTGTTGTCACTCTTTTCTGAGTTTTAATTCATCACTTTTATGCTTTTTGTCTAAAATGATAGAGGGGCTCGCTTAAAGTCACAGGAATGTTGAAAAGATATCGGTCATTATTGATCTAAGTTGGTGCTATCCATAAATTATCAAATTAATATAATAAGAATTTAGATGTGAACGAGGTCGATTTGTCACATTTCCAGCAAACTATTTCTGCTTTGATTGAGCAAGTAAAAAATGCCCAAGCAAGCGAAGTTCGTTGTGTTGAAGTTCTAACGCAAAAACCATCGTTTGCATTTATCGAATGGCTTCATGCTCAACCGCTGTTTCCTAAGTTCTACTGGCAGTCACGCGACACTCGTGAAGAGGTGGTTGCGCTTGGTCAGTTACACACATTTTCAAACCCAGCCCCCGCGTACGCGATTCTTAGTGAAGACCAACGAATCTGGGGGGGACGTTCATTTGACGGTCACACTGAAAAAAATCGCCGTTGCATGGAATCTTTTTTCTTTCTTCCTCAGATAGAACTGTTCCGCTTTGACGACACTTGGTCGCTGGCCGTTAACTTATCGCCTGATCGTATTGCGTCCATCAATGCTCTGAATAAGCTGTCTGTTAATGCTGCGATACTGGCTCCCTTATCAGCTCATATTGAACAGATTAACCACATTCCAGAAAGAGAACTGTGGGGCGGTTTGGTCGAGAAGGTACTCAAAGGCATTAGTGACGAAGAATATAAGAAAGTGGTTTTGGCTCGTAAAACGACGCTAAAGCTTGATGCGCCTATCTGTGCTGCTCAACTCCTTAAAGCTAGCTATCTGCAAAATCACCACAGCTTTCACTTTATGTTGGTGCTGGATTCTAAACACAGCTTTATTGGTTCGACGCCTGAGCGCCTATATAGCCGACATGGTACTGAGCTCGATACAGAGGCGCTGGCTGGGACTATTGGTCGTGGCGATAACGCGACCGAGGATATGAAGCTAGCCAATTGGCTTTCTCAAGACACTAAAAACCTCAATGAGAACCAATATGTGGTTGATGACATCATTGAGCGACTAACTCCTCATTCACAATCCGTACACGTAGAGAAAGAAGCGCGTCTGGTTCGTTTGCGTAAGGTGCAGCACTTAAAGCGTAATATTCACGCACAGCTCAATAACGGTATTAATGGTGTGCAGTTACTTGCTGCATTACAACCAACCGCCGCCGTAGCCGGTTTACCGCGCAAAGAAGCGATGGACTTCATTCTGGAAAACGAACCGTTTGCCAGAGGTTGGTATGCAGGTTCAGTCGGCTATATCAGTCACCAACGAGCAGAATTCTGTGTGGCGATTCGAAGTGCATTGGTTGTCAACGATCAAGTACAACTGTTTGCGGGCGCGGGGATCGTACCAGGATCGGTTGCCGAACATGAGTGGCAAGAGTTGAACAAGAAGATGTCGACCTTGTTGAGCCTAATTTTAGATCCACCACTAGGTGTCGCATCATGAATCACGACCAAGCGGTATTAAACAGAGTTTGGTGTTACACGTTACTTGAAGAGCTTGCACGCTGCGGCGTTGAACATGTTTGCATCGCACCGGGTTCTCGCTCAACACCATTAACACTCGAAGCCGAAGCTAGCTCTAAGCTAACCTTACACACGCACTTTGATGAGCGTGGGCTTGGTTTTCTTGCTTTAGGTTTAGCTAAAGCGAGCAACAAACCAGTTGCGGTGATTGTTACGTCCGGTACTGCTGTAGCTAACCTTTTACCAGCGACCGTTGAATCTGGATTAACGCGAGAAAAACTCATCTTGCTGACCTCTGATCGACCGATTGATTTAGTCGACTGTGGCGCTAACCAAGCGATTCAGCAGCAGGGCATTTTTTCGTCTCACGTTGAAACGGCACTAAACCTTCCAAGTCCAACGACACAAGTTTCTTTGAATTGGCTTTTGACATCGGTTGATAGTGCACTGGCGAAACAACGCAGTGTCGGTGGAGCTATTCATATCAACTGTCCGTTCCCAGAACCTCTTTATTCCGCTAATAGTGCTGAGATGTATGCGGATTATACAAAGAGCGTGGCAGCTTGGAGAGCTTCAACCCGTCTTTACTCCAACACTTATTTACCCAGTCATTTAAACACTCAGCCTGTTTCAGCAAGTGATTATGTCGCTCGTAAAGGCGCAGTGATTATCGGCTCTATTGAGAATGAAGCTGCAGTTAAAGCCAAGCAGTTTGCGACAGCTTTGGGCTGGCCAGTTTTCTGTGATCCTCAATCGGGTGTCAGTAGTGATTGGAAACACTATGCTCTGTGGATGCAAAGTGGCGTAGCCAAAGCACAGCTTAGTCAGTGTGATTTTATTATCCAGTTTGGTGAGCGCATCGTATCTAAGCGTCTTAATCAATGGGTAAAAGGGCAAGCAGCCACATTTTGTTCATCGCAGTACATCGTTGTTTCACCCGATGCCCATCGTATTAATCAAGATCATCGCCCTCAAACTCACATCGTCGCTAATATCGAAAATTGGTTATCAGAGCAACATCTACCGACGCTGTTGGGAGAACATGCTGGCTGGGCAGCACCGTTGGCGGAAGTCGCGAATACCGTTCAACAATTGGCGTTGGCGCAAATCACTAATAATGATCAACTTACAGAGCTGAGCGTTGTCGTTGACTTGTCGTCTAGACTTAAAGGCAGAGAGTTATTTTTGGGAAATAGCTTGATGGTAAGGCTGGTGGATATGTTGTCATCAATATCTGCGACTCAAGTGCACAGCAACCGTGGTGCCTCGGGCATTGATGGCTTGGTGGCGACGGCTGCGGGTGTGGTGAAAACTAACCAAATCCCTCTGATGATGCTGATTGGTGATACCTCTTTGCTGTACGACCTCAATTCGTTAGCGTTACTCACTCACCACACAACGCCTATGGTTATTGTGGTTACCAATAATGATGGTGGGGCGATTTTTGATTTGTTGCCGGTACCAGAGCAACAAAAACAGTCACTTTATCAGATGCCTCATGGCTTCAGCTTTGAGCATGCCGCTGCGCAATTTCAGCTTGGTTACGCTGCGCCAGAAACCTTGAGCTGTTATCAAACGCTCATCGAAAAACATTTCGAACAAGGTCAAGGTACTTTGCTCGTGGAAGTTAAGACGCCTCCCGAACAAGCGTCTACTTTGCTGAAGCAATTCAGCTCAATGCTCACCGAGGCATTAGCCTAAGGACTTTACATGCTTTACTCCAATTACTACCCAGCTGCACAAGTTCCTTCTGACAAACCTTTGCTTGTTTTTTTACATGGTTTACTCGGGAGCGGGGATGATTGGAGTGCATGTCACCCCTTCCTCGAAGATTTTCCTCGTCTTTGCATAGATTTACCCGGACACGGACAAAGCCGTTTTATCGATCCCGTAGGCTTTGAACACTGCTGTACCAAGATCGTTCAGTGCATCACTTCTCAGTTGGAGGGGAACGATCTTTCTGCAGATTATCCTATCGTGGTGATTGGCTACTCAATGGGAGGAAGGCTCGCCATGTATGGGGTTACAAGCCCTTGCTTTGAAACACTCAACATTGAAAAAGTCATCATCGAAGGTGGTAACTTTGGCTTGGAGTGTGACGAAGAAAGAGCTCAAAGGTTAGTACATGATACGCAATGGGCCGTGCGCTTTGCACAGCAGTCGATTGAGGATGTTTTAGACGATTGGTACCAACAAAGCGTCTTTTCTTCACTAAATCATGAGCAAAGACAAACTTTGGTCATAAAGCGTAGTGGTAACCTTGGGGTATCCGTAGCAAATATGTTGTTATCTACTTCGTTAGCGAAGCAACCTGATTTACGTGCTAAATTAAAATCTCATGAGCATCTTTTGCACTATGTATGTGGTGAAAAAGATCGTAAATTCATGGAGCTAGCTGAGAATAGTGGCTTTGAATATAGTCAGGTTGATTACGCTGGTCATAATGTTCATTTTGAACAACCAGAGATGTTTTCAAATTTGATTATCCAATGTATCGCCAGTCGTTGATGAACTGACTGAGCGTGGCTCTAGTATCAAGCGCTATGACAAGCAGAGCAACACCGTCGCGACTGTACGCTAGTCGCGCTCTCTAATAGAACAATGGGAATCACCATGGCTAAAACAGTAGGCATCACAGAAGAAGAACTTTACGCAGCCGTTAACTGGCGCGATGAAGGCAGTCAATATGAAGATATTCAATACCACAAGTCTGATGACGGTATTGCGAAAATCACGATTGCTCGCCCTCAAGTACACAATGCGTTCCGTCCACAAACCGTAAAAGAAATGATTAATGCACTGGCTGACGCTCGTTATGACGAGAAAGTTGGCGTAATCATTCTAACAGGTCTTGGTGAAAAGGCGTTCTGTTCTGGTGGTGACCAAAGTATTCGTGGTGACTACGGCGGTTACAAAGATGATTCAGGTACTCACCACCTGAACGTGCTTGATTTTCAACGCCAAATCCGTACTTGTCCTAAGCCAGTAATCGCAGCGGTATCGGGTTGGGCTGTAGGTGGTGGTCACGTGCTCCATATGATGGCTGACCTTACTATTGCAGCAGACAACGCTCAATTTGGTCAGACGGGTCCTAAAGTAGGTTCGTTCGACGGCGGTTGGGGTGCTTCTTACATGGCTCGTATTGTTGGTCAGAAGAAAGCGCGCGAAATCTGGTTCCTATGCCGTTTCTACGATGCTCAAGAAGCATTGGATATGGGCTTGGTGAACACGGTTGTGCCTGTCGCTGACCTAGAAAAAGAAACCGTTCGTTGGTGTCGTGAAGTTCTGCAACACAGCCCAATGGCGCTACGTTGTCTTAAAGCAGCGCTGAATGCCGACTGTGATGGCCAAGCGGGTCTGCAAGAGCTTGCAGGTAATGCAACCATGATGTTCTACATGACAGAGGAAGGTCAAGAAGGCCGAAATGCGTTTAACGAGAAACGTCGACCTGATTTCGACAAATTCCCGCGTAACCCATAGTTTAACTCTCTTCGGAATGAGTCGCTAAATAGCGGCTCGTTTTGTTTTAATGTTCCCGTTTTTTAGGAAACCTTATGAATTCAATGAGTTCCCAGCGTCAAGCTAAACTGTATCGTTATCAGCTACCTATGGATAGTGGTGTGGTGCTGCGTGATAATAAGTTGAACGAACGTATTGGCTACATTATCCATCTTGAGTGTGATGGTAAGGCTGGTTTTGGCGAAGTCGCCCCTTTGCCGGGCTTTAGCCAAGAAGGTGCCGAGCAAGCCGGCATTCAGTTACAAAACGAGCTAGAGCTTTGGAGTCACAACAAACCTAACACTCCATTCGATGAACTTTATCCGTCAGTGGCTTTTGGCTTTTCAATGGCGTTGATGGAGCTTCAAGGTGAGCTCAGCGCGGAAGGTAACTACCAAGCTGCGCCTCTATGTACCGGTGATCCAGATGAACTGATTCCAGTGCTTAATGAGATGGAAGGTGAGAAGGTCGCCAAAGTCAAAGTTGGTCTTTACGAAGTGATCCGTGATGGGATGCTGGTGAGCTTATTCCTAGAATCGATTCCTGATTTAACGCTAAGACTTGATGCTAACCGAGCGTGGAAGCCTGAAAATGCGAAGCAGTTCATCAAATACATTTCGCCATCACTTCGTCAGCGCATTACCTTTATTGAAGAACCTTGCCAAAAGCCAGAAGATAGCTTGGCATTTGCCATCGATCATGGCGTAGCGATTGCTTGGGACGAAACTCTGCAAGAAGCGGTGCGTAACCCTGAGTTTGATTTAAGTGATTTAACTGGTGTTAAGGCTGTGGTAATTAAACCAACCTTAATAGGCTCGGTAGAGCGTTGTGTGGCAATTATTGAGCGTGCACAGCAACTTGGTATTAAGCCTGTTTTAAGCTCAAGTATTGAGTCGAGCCTTGGCTTAACTCAGATTGCGAGATTGGCACAGCAGTATTTGCCTAGTGAAGTGCCGGGGCTTGATACGATAGGTTTGTATCAACAACAGCTAGAAGTACCATGGCCAGGTTGCCAACTTCCTGTTGCGACTCTTGAACAGCAGCGGCTGATTTGGTCTTCATAAGCCGGTTGTTCGGTTGGCTTAATCAGTTTTCAATTTTTAACTTGGTTATCTTATGATGCGCCCACAATCTAATCATAACCCGCTCTGGGTACAGTGGGCGCAGCAGAACCCACATCAAACAGCATTCGTAACTCCCAACTGCGCTTATACCTGGCTGCAAGTTTTGGCCTTAGTGAGTGATTACCAACAACAGCTATCCGAACAAGGCCTCTCTGAAGGAGATGTGTTGACCATTGTTGGTAAGAACCAAGCCGAAGTGCTCCCCGTTTATCTAGCGGCACTGAACCTAGGCGTGCTTTGTGCGTTCACTATGCCTCAGCCATCACTTCGCTTAGTACAAAAGCTTGAATCGCTTTATAAGCCGTCTGCTAGACGTTACTTATGGCTGTTAGAAAGTGGTGGTTTAAATCAATCCGACATTGCTGAACTAAACACTCAGTTACTTACACTGCCTTGCTTGAGTGACTTAAATGTTGATGACAAACCAACAGCAACGCCAGAACTTTCCTGTTTCAGTCCTCAAAACCTCGCGAGTATCGTGTTTACTTCGGGGTCTACTGGAAACCCTAAAGCGGTCACTCACACACTTGAGCAGCACCTATGTTCTGCAGCCGGATTATTAGATGTTTTCCAATTTAAAGGCAGTGATACTTGGCTACTGAGTTTACCAATGTACCATGTGTCGGGGCTGGCGATTGTTCATCGTTGGCTCGTTGCTGGTGGCTGTATAAAAGTGGGTGTTGGTCAGCTTGAATCCGATATCAAGGGCTGTAGCCATGCTTCCTTAGTCGCGACTCAACTGCACAGGTTACTAAAGAGTGAGCAAGCAATTACTTTAACTCATGTTTTGTTAGGAGGGAGTCATATTCCAGAAGCGCTTGGTCTTGAAGCTCAGCACATGGGGATTGAGACTTGGCTTGGCTATGGCATGACGGAAGCGGCCTCAACGGTGACAGCAAAGCCTGTTGATGCGAGCAGTACAGCCGGTTTTGTGCTGAATCATCGTCAATTGAAAATTGAAAATCAACGTATCTATATTGGAGGTAATACCCTCGCTTCTGGTTACTACTATCAAGGAACTTTAACCCCATTAGTGGATGAGAATGGCTGGTTTGATAGTAAAGATCTTGGTCAATGGGATGGCGAGCAAGTGTCGATTATTGGAAGAGCCGACAATCAGTTTATTTCTGGCGGTGAGAATATTCACTGCGAAGAAATTGAGCGAGCACTCAGTCAGCTGCTTGAGGTTAAGCAAGCCTTTATCATACCCGTAGAAGATAGCGAGTTCGGCTTTAGACCTGTTGCGATTATCGATTGTGATGAAATGCCAACTAAAGTGTGGTTTGCCGAGCAGCTACAGGGAAGCCTAGAACGATTTAAGTTACCTACCGAATACTACCGTATGCCAGAGCAAGAACAATTAGGCATCAAGGTATCGAGAGCGGGATTAGCGCAGTGGCTGTTGCAACACAAAAAATCAAAATGATAGAAATGGAGGTTTTAATCTGTTTAGTCTACGTTTAGCAGATTTGGACATTAGATAGTTCAAAACAGAATTTATTATCTTTATAACCATCTATCATAATAAACCATGTAAATAACGGATTATAGAATAAGGTCTTATTATGAAAATTGCCCTCATCATTGCAGTGCTACTGCAGATAGGCCAAGCCATCACATCGTCAGGGCTGACGCGTTCGTTAGCTGAACTTACTGCATTTGTGTTAGTTGTGGTATTGGTTTTGATGAAAAGAGAGAGCAAGAAGAGTGATAAGCCCCTGTTTGAATAGTGATTTGGTCGAAATGTATCAAAAACGATAAAGGCAAAGCCCATATGAGCTTTGCCTTTTTGTTTCCTTTTTCGATATTCGAGCTTCGTGCTTTTGCTAGAGATTTAACTCCGTAGGGGTTATGCGAGGGTCAACCAAGCTAACGAACCTATAGAGATCATTACCCACATCGTAATACCAAACATCAATGGCTTTGGTCCCGCCGCTTTCAGTTTCTCTACAGAGATACCGCAGCCAATTAAGAATAGACACACAACTAATGCACGCTTAGAAACATCAAAAATGCCTTGGTATACCACTTCAAACTGTGGTGACAAGTCGCTGACTGCGATAGCTGCGCAGTAGAAGAAAATGAAGTAAGGCACGGTAATCTTCTTTTGATCACTCTTGAAGATCATTGCGCTGACCAACGCGATTGGGATGATCCACAGTGCACGAGCGAGCTTAAGTGTTGTCGCGGTTGTTAGTGCTTCTTCACCATATGCAGAGGCAGCACCAACAACTGAAGAAGTATCGTGAATCGCGATCGCAGCCCAGGTCCCGAACGTTTGTTGGCTCAATTCAAGTGCATGGCCAATCATTGGGAATAAGAACAGCGCTACAGAGTTCAATACAAAGACGGTAGCCAATGCTAAACCAATCTGTTCGTCTTCTGCTTTGATTGCTGGGGCGACCGCAGCAATCGCACTACCACCACAAATGGCAGTTCCAGAAGAAATCAGGTAGCCCGTAGTGCGATCCAACCCCATACGTTTTGCTAAGAACCAGCCAATAACCAACGTGCCGATGATAGTGGTAATGATCAAACCAATACCGTCACCAGTCACCGCTAATGCTTTCTCAAACTGAATGCCAAAGCCTAAGCCGACAATTGAATAGGCCAGCAGCTTTTTAGTGATTTTGCCTACCTCTACGTTTTCAGGTACCAAGCCTAAGCTTGCAAGCAGAAAACCGACAACCAGCGCGGTAGGTGAACTTACCCATGGGGTTAAGCAAAATAGAGCAGCAAGATAAAATGGAATGGATTTATTCATTTTCATTATATTGTTTTTGTCTTTTCTGGTTATGGCAGCGTAGCAAAGACTATACGCTTAACTTGATGATAAGTAAGTCTAAATGAATTGAACAAACGTTAAGAGAAACTAAACGTTTGTTCAGGAGGAGCATTTGGACTTAATTTAAGCTTAATTATCTTTGAGAGCCACGCAGATCGGAAACGGTCTGACGCAGGGTTTCACAAGACGCATTGGTCGGCGAAATTAGCTCACCCGCTTCGATCTCTAGCTTTGTCCAGAAACGAGTTGGTAATCCTTTGCATGCTCGGCCTTTATAGCGGCTAAAGTAGCTGCCCCATAATCCTTTGAGAGCCATTGGAATGACCGGTACCGGAGAGCGTCGGATAATCAGCTCCATTCCACGCATGAATTCCGCAACCTCGCCATCTGAGGTGAGTTTACCTTCTGGGAAGATACATACGATATGACCTTCATGCAGTGCTTGTTCAACTTCATTGAAAGCGTTGCGAATTGAGCGACGGTTGGTGGATGAGATAGGAATCACTCCAGCTCTTTTCAAGAAGCGTCTTAGTGGCGGAAGCTTGGCATAGTCTTCTTCCATGACAAAACGAATCAGGCGAGGGCATACCGCGCTGAGCAGCAGTGCATCCATATAGCTGACGTGGTTACAAACAATCAACGCCCCACCATTCTCAGGTAGGTTGTGTAGATTCTTATGTTTTACACGGTACATGGTATGAGTGACTACCCAAGTGAAGAAGCGGAAGGCGTAAATGGGTACCTGATAGAACAGGTAAAGCATCACGAAGGTGTTCAATAGCGCCAGCAGTACAAACAGCTGTGGGATGGATAGTTCCAGCACGCTTAAGCATACGATACCCATTACAGCGCTTCCCACCATGAATAGTGAGTTGTAGATATTTAGTCCTGCAATCACTTGAGCACGCTCGTCTGGCTTCGCGCGTAGCTGCATCAGTGAATAAAGCGGCACAATAAAGATACCACCAGAGATGCCAAGCAGTAGCAGATAAGCAAACAGCGGCCATAGCTCTGAATAGGTCACAAATTGCTGAAAAGAGCCAAACTCGGGCAAAGACTCAGGGATGGATGTCGCCATCAGCAAGCCAAAAATTGAAATCCCTAAGCTGCCCATTGGTACAATGCCTATCTCAATTCGGTGATTTGAAAGCTTGTCACAGGCTAAAGAGCCAATGGCAATGCCTACAGAGAATAGGGCCAGCAAAAAGGCAACCGAACTCTCAGTGCCATTCAAATGCAGCTTAGTGAAGTTTGGAAATTGGGTTAAGTAGGTCGCGCCAAGAAACCAGAACCAGCTGATAGACATTAGAGCTTGGAATGTTGGTCGGTCTTTTTTTGCAATCGCGAGTGTTGCTTTGGTTAGCTTGATTGGCTGCCATTTCACTTTAAGATCTGGCGCATTGCTTGGTGCTAAAGGAATAAAGCAGCTTGATACGTAGCCAAGCACAGCGAATGACACAATACAAATTGCTGCAACCAGCTTCGCATTCTCTTCCGATGCAATAATACCGGCACCCAAAGTACCAATTAGAATGGCTAGGAATGTGCCTGTCTCAACTAAAGCGTTACCTGAAACGAGTTCTTTTGTTTCTAGTTGCTGAGGGAGTAAGGCGTATTTTACGGGCCCAAAGAGGGCACTCTGCGTCCCCATTAGAAACAGAAGCAGAAGTAAGATCCCGTAGCTTTCGTAGATAAAACCAATCGCACCCAGCGACATGATAACCACTTCAAGCAGTTTAACTTTACGGATAAACCAAGATTTTTCGTATTTGTCAGCCAGTACGCCAGCCAAAGCAGAAAAAAGGAAGAAGGGCAGAATAAATAAGCCAGCCGCCACATTTATGAATAGGTTGCTGGAGATAGGTAGTGTGTCTACGCTTGCAAAAGCCACAAAAAGTAACAGAACATTTTTGAAGATGTTGTCGTTAAAGGCTCCCAAAAACTGGGTAATAAAGTAGGGTAGGAACCTTTTTTGCGTTAACAGCGAAGATTGGCTGCTGCTGTTCATTGTACTTCCTTGAATGCTTACCAGTTGGTTAAGTAGTTTGAGACTAGGTTATTAATCAAATCTTTACCATCGATAGGCTCAGATGCGAAAAACTTATCGTCAACACTGAGAAGTGTAATTCCATGCACGCCAGACCATAATACACGGCTTGCTTTAACGACTTCACTTTCCGTATGTTCAGGAGCAATTGCGATTAACAATTGCTCTAGCATGCCAGTCATCTTATCGATACGGTTGGATTGCCATTCAGGTAAGTTTTCACCGTTCATGTTGTGCTCAAAGATAAGCTGCCAACGGTGTGGGTGCTTTTGCGCAAAGTCGTGATAGCAGTATGCAAGATTAAATAATGCTTGTTGCGCATTGCTTGATTGTTCAACGGCCGCTGCAGATTCAGCCGCGAGTTCATCTAGTGTTTTGGCTACGACATGAAGAAGCAAAAGGTTGTAGTTACCGAATACATTTACCAGTGTACTTGGTACATAACCAATCATATTCGCGATTTTTCGTAGGCTCAACTCGTGATAGGAGTGCTGCTCTAAAAAGTCTGTCACTGTATTTAAAGTCAGCTGGATCAATTGTTCTCGAGTGTGGTCGTTTCTGCGTGCCATGAGTAGTTTCTAGTAAATGAACATCGTTCAATATTTTAATGCTGCCCCTGAGTGCCGTCAATCCTTTCGCTAGTTTAGTCATTAACTAATCGCCGCAATATTATGAAACATGTGTAAACACAGTGAATATTTCATTGTGCTTTGTTAACGAGTATGATTAATGTGTCGAAAGATAAAGAAACCTATAAAGGATAATAATGAAACGATTTTTCTCACTAGTCGCGATTCTGATGGTATCAGTCGCGGTGACACCAATCGCGGAAGCGAAAAAGTTTGGTGGTGGTAAGTCTTTTGGTAAGAGTTTCAAAACGGCTCCTGCACCCAAACAGCAACAACAGAACACGAATTCGATCCGACAAGATCAAGCCGGTAAGAACACAGCGGCTAACTCTAGCAAGAAAGGCCTAATGGGCGGTCTGTTAGGCGGTTTACTTGCAGGTGGTCTACTAGCAGCATTCTTCGGTGGCGCATTTGAAGGTATTCAGTTCATGGATATTCTGATTATGGGTCTGATTGCTTTCCTAGCGTTTAAGTTCCTACGTGGCATGCTTGGCGCGAAGCAGGGGTCTATGAATCAGCAGAATGCACGTGGCCAACAGCCAGCATTCGGCGGTATGGGACAAAACAAGTTTGAACAACCAACGCAACAGCCAAATGTTCATAACTTCGAGCAAGCACAACCTCAATCACAAGGCACTGCTGGTGGCTTTGGTTTTGGTGCGCAAAGCGATGTTCCACATAACTACCCACCGGGTTTTGATCAAGCGGCATTCATCAATGGCTCTCGTGAACACTATCGTACACTGCAAGGTGCATGGAACCACAACGAGCTAAGCACGATTGAAGAGTACGTGTCTCCAAGCCTTTTCGAAGACCTAAAAGCTGAGCGTAGTAAGTTAGACGGTGATCAGCACACAGACGTAATGTACGTTGATGCTGAAATCGTTCGTGCAGACCATGACGGCAGCAAAGCACAGCTAAGCCTACAGTTTAGCGGTCGCTACCGCGATTCTGCGGAAGGCATCGAAGAAGACATCACTGATATCTGGCACTTAGAGCGTGACCTAACAACTGACAACGCGCCTTGGTTGATTGTTGGTATTCAAGGTTAATCTCTGGCTTGACTAACAGAAGACGTTTGCAAACTAGTACTTTGATTATTGAAAGCTCCAACAGGGAAACCTGTAGGGGCTTTTTTTTGTCTGGTAGTTTGACTCCGCAAGTGTTAGGAAGAGAGTTACTTAAGTAATGGTTGGGAATAAGGTGGGCTAACCTCAATACAAGCTACTCACTTTTAATATTTCTAATTAGTTACGTAACTAAATGAAACCGAGGAGTTAGTTGATATGACGAGGCTTTTTGAGCCTATATTAGAGCCTGAACTTTCATCGCAGCAGAAGCAGAAAGTAGTGGATAATTGCGAAGACCCTGTTTCTACAAACTTCTTAGGTTGCGCATCTTATTTAGTTTGAAAGCGTCATAGAGAAGTTTGGAGTGATTGATTCATCGGTAAGTTCAAAGGTATCAACTACCTTACGATAAGATCGGTATTGCAGTGTCCTGATATTTAGAAGAGACGTTACACTGAGATATATGGAACGTTAGAAACGAAAAAAGCCAACTCAATGAGTTGGCTTTTTGATTTTCCAATTAAGG
>NZ_JBQKUM010000065.1:0-26855 GCF_054968605.1 Pseudoalteromonas sp. G5_S1_14_S5
GATTCCTAAGAATCAATTTTTTATATTCATCAACGAGTGCCCACACAGATTGATAGGTTTAAATTGTTAAAGAGCTTAACTTCTTAGGTATTCTATTTACTTATGGACCTCTCGAAGTGGACGGCTATTCTAGCGAATTGGGATTGAGTGTCAAACACTTTTTCCTGCTAATTTTTTAAACATTTTAATTGTTTATTTGCCGTTTTGCTGCTGGGTTCAAACCACTTGGTTTCCCCTGACAACGGAGGCGCATTATAGAGAGAATAATCTTGTGCACAAGGCTTAAAGCGAAAAAAAGCCGCCACTGGC
Source organism: Pseudoalteromonas sp. G5_S1_14_S5 (assembly GCF_054968605.1). Lineage (NCBI taxonomy): Bacteria > Pseudomonadati > Pseudomonadota > Gammaproteobacteria > Alteromonadales > Pseudoalteromonadaceae > Pseudoalteromonas > Pseudoalteromonas sp. G5_S1_14_S5. Next base: position 310 of record NZ_JBQKUM010000065.1, read on the forward strand.
GACTGTTCGAATAGTATTTATACAAAGCGTTCGAAATAGGTACGATTTGGCCTAAGTTTAGCGAATCGTACCTATTGTTTCTGCCCTAATTACTGATGAGCAATAACTCTGTCGTTATTAACTAATAGTTGTACTTTTTTGTCCGGGTTAATTTTTCCGGCAAGTATCGCTTTCGCTAATGGGTTCTCGACACTTTGTTGGATGGCTCGTTTCAGAGGTCTTGCTCCATATACTGGATCAAAGCCAACTTGAGAAATTAGCTTCAGCGCTTTTTCTGATACCTCAAGTTCATATCCATTCTCCTCCATTCGCTTGCTCAAATGTTGAAGCTGAATAGAAGCAATTGATTGAATGTGCTCTTGACCTAGAGGATGGAATACCACGCTTTCATCAACACGATTCAAAAACTCTGGTCGGAAATGTTTACCGACCACTTCCATCACTTCATTTTTGATACCTTGGTAATCAAGCGTATTGAAGTTTTCTTGGATTCTTGAAGAGCCCAAGTTCGATGTCATGATCACGACCGTATTTCTGAAGTCGACTGTACGACCTTGCCCGTCGGTTAGGCGCCCGTCATCAAGTACCTGAAGTAAAATGTTGAAAACATCTGGGTGCGCTTTCTCAATTTCATCTAACAAGATTACTGAATATGGTTTACGACGCACTGCTTCAGTTAAGTATCCACCTTCTTCGTAACCAACATAACCCGGAGGTGCGCCAACTAAACGAGCAACAGAGTGCTTCTCCATAAATTCAGACATGTCGATACGTACCATTGCATCGTCACTATCAAACATGAAGTTAGCGAGCGTTTTACAAAGCTCCGTTTTACCTACCCCTGTAGGACCAAGGAACAGGAAAGAACCAATTGGCTTATTCGGATCCGATAAACCAGCACGGCTACGACGAATCGCATTCGATACCACTTCTACCGCTTCGCCTTGGCCGATAACGCGCTTATGCAGAACAGCTTCCATCTTTAGAAGCTTCTCTTTTTCCGCTTCTAACATTTTGGAAACCGGAATCCCCGTTTGCTTAGATAGAACATCGGCAATTTCTGCATCAGTAACCTTATTACGTAGTAAGGTCATCTCTTGCATTTCAGCTTGAGTCGCAAGGTCTAGTTGTTTCTCCAACTCTGGGATACGACCATATTGCAGTTCAGACATTCGATTTAGATCACCTGCACGTCTTGCAAAATCCATATCCATACGAGCTTGTTCTAGCTCTGATTTGATATGCTGCGTGCCAGACAATGCTGCTTTCTCTGCGTTCCACACTTCTTCGAGTTCAGCAAAGTCACGCTCTTTATCTGAGAGCTCCGTTTGTAAGGTGCGAAGACGCTTTTCACTGGCTTCATCGTTTTCGTTGGTCAACGCTTGCTGCTCGATCTTAAGTTGAATGATCTTACGCTCGAGTTTATCCAGAGATTCAGGTTTTGAATCAATCTGCATACGGATACTCGATGCAGCTTCATCGATCAAGTCAATCGCTTTATCTGGTAGTTGTCGGTCAGAAACATATCGATGAGATAACGTTGCCGCAGCGACAATGGCAGGATCGGTAATTTCTACATGGTGGTGAAGTTCATAACGTTCTTTCAAACCACGAAGAATCGCTACCGTGTCTTCAACCGTTGGTTCATCAACAAGCACTTTTTGGAAACGGCGCTCTAACGCTGGGTCTTTCTCTATATATTGACGGTATTCATCAAGGGTCGTTGCGCCAACGCAGTGAAGTTCACCACGAGCCAATGCTGGTTTCAGCATGTTACCCGCATCCATAGAGCCTTCACCTTTACCGGCGCCGACCATGGTATGAATTTCATCGATAAAGAGAATGATATTGCCCTCTTCTTTAGACAATTCATTGAGAACTGACTTCAAACGCTCTTCAAACTCACCACGGTATTTAGCGCCAGCCACCAAAGCGCCCATGTCTAATGACAATACGCGTCGGCCTCTTAAACCTTCCGGAACTTCATTGTTAATAATGCGCTGAGCTAGGCCTTCAACGATAGCTGTCTTACCTACACCAGGTTCACCGATAATGACTGGGTTGTTCTTAGTACGACGCTGAAGTACTTGGATGGTACGACGGATTTCGTCATCTCGACCGATAACAGGGTCGAGCTTGCCTTGCTCCGCTCTTTCAGTCAGATCGATGGTGAACTTCTCTAACGCTTGGCGTCGGTCTTCGGCATTTGGGTCATCAACTTTTTGACCGCCACGAACCTGCTCGATAGCTTGAGATAATTTTTGCTCAGTTAGACCTAGCTCTTTAAGCAGGTTACCTAAAGGACCTTTATCTTCAATTGAGGCAAGTAGGAAGACTTCCGAAGAAATGTATGTGTCTTGGCGCTTTTGTGCGACCTTGTCACATAGGTTGAACAGAGTACCCATTGCATTCGACAGTTGAACATCGCCACCGATACCACTTACTTTCGGTACACGGTCTAATATTTCGCTTAGCTTTGAACGCAGCTGAACCACATCAATATTCAACATGGTAAGCAATGGACGAATCGCACTACCATCTTGATTTAATAGCGACACCATTAGGTGTACAGGCTCTATATATTGGTGATCACGACCTAATGCGAGCGACTGAGCATCAGATATCGCAATTTGAAATTTACTAGTGAATCGATCGAGACGCATGCCAACCTTCCTACTCTTAGATATGTTTATCTTATGGTTAGAAGATGGATACGGTAACGCGGCTTTTCAAGGGATAGGAATGAAGAATAGAGTTTATATAAAAATATAATTTCACTGGATAAAAGCGGACACTTACTAAACGTTACTCTAACCAAATAAAGGTAGCCTGACGGCCAGTAACGCCATCTCGACGATAAGAATAGAAAGCATCAGAATCGGCAAAAGTACAAAGGTTCGAATCCGTCACTTGCGAAACACCCACTTTAGCAAGTCGTTGTGTAGCAAGCTGAGACATGTTCGCCAACCATTTGCCCGGTTCAGTTTTCGCTTTGAATGCAAGCTTGGCTTGAGGGTCGAAACTAACGAAAGCTTCTAACACATCATCACCAACCTCAAAGGCTTGTTTGCCAATCGCAGGGCCTAGCCAAGCAATGATCTGGTTGTCAGAGCTGAGATTAGAAAATTTTGCGACTGCATTTTCAAGAATACCACTAGCAAGACCTCGCCATCCAGCATGAACTGCGGCAACTTGAGTACCTTTAGTATCAGTGAGGATCACTGGTAAACAATCTGCAGTCATCGCTGAACACACAACCCCAGTCGCTGTAGTAAATGCACCATCAGCGTCGAGAGCGTTAGATGTTGGCTCTAAAACCGTAATCACATCAGTCGAGTGTGTTTGGTTTAGCCATACCGGTGCCGCAGGCATACTAGCGTGTTGCGTAAGCCATATTCGGTTACGTTCAACCAGTGAAGCATCATCCCCAACATGCATACCGAGGTTTAGCCCTTGATATGCATCAGCAGAAAAACCACCAACACGCGTCGAAGCAAAAGCCTTCACGTTACTTGGTGCGTTCCAGTTAGGGATGATCATCGACATAATTAAATGTCTTCTTCTAGGTTATCGCGAGCATCAACACGAAGTGCTTCAGCCATCACAACCATGTCATTTGGCACAGGTGCATGGAACTCAACTTCTTCGCCCGTGATTGGGTGAACAAATTTAAGCATAACCGCGTGTAGTGCTTGACGATCAAAAGCACGAATCATCTTCGTTAGTTCTTCTGATGCGCCTTTGGGAATACGTGCACGACCGCCATATGCAATATCACCTAGCAGTGGATGCTGAAGGTAAGACATGTGTACACGGATTTGGTGAGTTCGACCCGTTTCTAGGCGTAGACGAATACGTGTATGTTCACGGAAGTGCTCAGCAACACGGTAGTGAGTTACCGCTGGCTTACCCGTTTCATTCACAGCCATCAAAGTACGCTTGGTTGCGTGGCGGCTAATGCCTTTTTCTACCATGCCACCAGCGGTCATTTTGCCGATTGCAATCGCTTCGTATTCACGAGTAATACGACGCTTAGCCAATGCACGTACGAGGCGAGTCTGTGCTGGTACTGTTTTAGCAACAACCATAAGACCTGTTGTGTCTTTATCTAAACGGTGAACAATACCTGCACGAGGTACTTCAGCGATTTGTGGGTAGTGGTACAGCAACGCGTTTAGCACGGTTCCATCCGGCGTACCAGCTCCTGGGTGAACAACAAAATCACGCGGCTTGTTAATAACCAATAGATGTTCATCTTCAAAGACAATGTCTAGAGGAATGTCTTGTGCTTCCCAGCGCTCTTCATCTTCAAGTTCAGCTTGTAAGATGATCTCTTCTCCGCCCATAACCTTAACGCGTGGCTTAGTAATAACTTCGCCATCCACTTGGATTTTGCCGTCAAGAAGCCACTCTTTAATACGAGAGCGGGAAAAATCGGTAAATAGTTCAGCGACAGCTTGGTCTAAACGTTGACCTAACTGGCTGCTTTTTACTGTGTCTGTTAATGTGATCTGCTGAGCCATATCGAACTTTTTTAAAAACCGTGAGACTAATACCCATTAGTATGGATAAAATAGAATAATTGCATCATTGTATCTGTTACTGGTTAGAAAGTAACGGAAGCTTACGAAATATTTAATTCAAGGAATCGACGCCTGACATGAAACACCTTACTTTAGCGGGTCTATTAGCCGTATCACTCTTGGCTGGTTGTTCAAGTACCGAAGAGATAGTGCCAGATGTACCGCCATCGGTTCTCTACTCTGAGGCGCAAGAATCGCTGCAAAGTGGTAGCTGGCTTTCTGCCATTGAAAAGCTAGAAGCCCTAGACTCTCGTTACCCTTTCGGCGCCTATTCTGAACAAGTACAGCTAGACCTTATTTACGCTTACTACAAAAATGATGACCTAGCGCTTGGCCTAGCGACCATTTCACGTTTCTCGCGTTTAAACCCAACTCACGAAAAACAAGACTGGGTTCTTTACATGCGCGGCCTAACGCACATGGCACAAGACAGAAACTTTATGCACGATATTTTTAATATCGACCGTAGCGACCGAGATCCTGAGCCAGTAAAGCTTGCTTTTGCTGATTTCAAAAGACTACTAGAGCGCTTCCCAGCAAGCCCTTACGCAGAAGATGCACAAAAACGCATGTTCGCACTTAAAAACCGTTTGGCAAATTACGACCTAGCAACGGCAGATTTCTATCTGCGTCGTGAAGCTTGGATCGCAGCAATCAATAGAACGCAAGAACTGCAAAAGACTTATCCAGATACCATCGCAGCGCGTAAGTCTTTAAAAATCCAGCTAGAGGCCTACAAGCAGCTTGGCCTTGAGGATGCGGTTCAAAGAACAGAAGTCTTGATTGAGCTCAATCCACTACCCTAGCCAACCATACCGTTCATAACTAAAAAAGCGCGCTAATTTACTAGCGCGCTTTTTTAAACCCATCCCACAAATTTGATAAATTACACAATACAAAGTACCTTTAATGGATAACTTTTGACAAAACATCAACATGGAGTGTCGGTGTGAGTAGGTTATTATTATTTATTGGGATCGTGCTATTTAGCCAATTTTCCCAAGCATTAGAACTCTCACCATTAAGCAATAAACCTTACATGGGCGACCTCGATGTACTCAAAACCAAAGGTACAGTGAGAGTACTCGTCTCTGCGGACCTAGGCTTCTACTACATAGAAGACGGCAAGCCCAAAGGCATTGTTGCCGAGATGATTTACCATTTCGAAAAAAGTCTTCACAAGAAACACCCTTACCTAAATGTTCAAATTATTCCTGTACAGCGGGACAACCTACTCCCCTCTCTACAGTCAGGCTATGGCGATGTTGCTGTTGCAAATCTCACCGTCACTGATAAGCGATTAAAGGTGATCGACTTTTCAGAGCCTATGATTAAAGACGGTAAAGAGCTCGTTATCACAGGCAAGAATTCAGAGCCGATCACCGAGATAAAACAACTCAGTGGCAAAGAAGTATGGATTCGAGCAAGCTCCAGTTACTTCGAAAGCGTACAAAGAGTCAATAAAGAACTTAACGAGTTGGATTTACCACCGCTACATGTCCACTTCATCGAAGAGTCACTGCAAGATTACGAACTGATCGAGCTCGTCAACCAAGGCTATATAGAAGGTACGATCTTGGACAACCACAAAGCGAAACTCTGGATCGATGTGATGGAAAACATTCAAGTCCATCACGACTTACCTTTGCGTGAGAATGGTCAAATAGCATGGGCATTAAGAAAAGAGAGCCCTCAGCTAAAGAAAGAGATAAACAAATACGTCAAGACAGCTCGAACAGGTACCCTGCTTGGAAACGTTATCTATAAGAAATACATCGATAATACTCGATGGTTAGGTCGGGCGCTCAACCCGAACAAAGTCGATCGCGTTGCTAAACTGTCGGATGTTTTTGAAAAGTATTCGAGTAAGTATGAATTCGATCCTTTGATGATGTCTGCACAAGGCTTCCAAGAGTCTGGCCTGGATCAGAGCAGAGTCTCCCACCGAGGTGCTATCGGAGTAATGCAGGTTCTACCTAGCACCGCGAGAGACAAAAACGTCAACATAAAGAATATCCATATCGTCGATAACAACATTCATGCTGGCGTAAAGTACATGCGCTTCATTAAAGATAGATATTTTGATGACCCGGCCATTACCCCAGATAACCAACTTTACTTTACTCTAGCCTCCTATAACGCGGGCCCTGCTAAGATCAGAAAGATGAGAAGCCTTGCGAAAAAGAAAGGTTACGACCCGAACATCTGGTTTAAAAACGTAGAGATCATTACACGTAAATACGTCAGTAAAGAGCCAGTCACCTACGTTTCCAACATCAATCGTTACTTCGTCATTTACAAGCAGCTAGAAGCAATCAATGCGATTAGAGATAACGGTACAACGAGATTACTAAAAACGAATGATTAGAACGACTTTAAACTTAAGTCAGACAAGAAAAGACATGGAGTAAAGCTAAAAGCACAAAAAACGCATAAGCTAAGTTGTATGGCTATAGTGTATCTAATTCTGAGGAAGCTTACCTAGCGATGTGTGTCATGTGTTCTACATCACAAAATACTTTTGGATAAATATCCATCAAACACTTTCTGTAAGCTGTAAGACGCCCCTAAAAACTGATTTAATTTTTAGCGAAGCCTTGCCTCCAATTTATCTTTTTTCATAAGCAAAACAAGCATTTTCCACCAAAAAGATATCAAGACTTGCGTAAGATCACATTTGATTTTAATGCTCATTCCACCCAATCAAAATAAGATCTAGATCACATTATGAATTCTCAAAAGTCGTAATCTGAAGTTAACCCATGAGGGATACAACAGAGGAAAACTTCTATGAAAATGAATATTACTGGTAAAAATATCGACATTACCTCTGCAATCCGTGAGCACATAGAAAGCAAATTTAAAAAGCTAGATAAATGGCAAGTAGACATCATTGGTTGCCAAGCGAGCTTTAGTGAAGAACCAAATAAAAAGAAGAAATTTGAAGCGGTAATCACTGTACCAAAAGGACAGCTTGTAGCTTCATCAATCCATGACGATCTCTACGTTGCTATCAACGAAGTAGAACAAAAACTAGAGCGTCAACTCAACAAGCTACGACATAAACCAGAAGCGCGCCGCGCTGAAAAGCCTGAAATCGAAGAGCTGGAAGCTGAAGTAGAATAAGGAAAGGTAACAGATTAAAAAATAGCGCCTCAGGGCGCTATTTTTTTGCTTGACGCTCGTAGCTCGCTTGCTTATTGTGTTTAAACATTCATAAAACAACCACTTTTTATGCAAACTCAATCTTTGTTTATTTTTGACTTCTTTTTTCTTCCGTAAATCGGAGGCTAAGTCGTTTTAGAAAAACAAGTCAAAAACGAACAAGAAGCCTCCCAATCTAGGGAGGCTTTTTTATAAGGACACATTTATGACTGACCGCTCAATTTCACTGGATGATATCCGCCTTCGTCTTAATGATTTAGATGACGAACTTCTGAAGCTGCTTTCAGAACGTCGCAAGCTAAGCATCGAAGTTGCTAAAAGCAAGGTAGAGACATCAAAGCCAGTTCGTGATGCAGTAAGAGAACAACAACTGTTAGTTAAGCTGATTAACAACGGTAAAGACAAATACGAATTGGATGCTCAGTACATTACTAAGCTGTTTCACACCATCATTGAAGATTCAGTTCTACTACAACAGTCATACTTACAAAACCTCGCAAATCCACAAAGCCGTAAGCCTATGGCTCGCGTGGCATTCTTGGGTTCTAAAGGCTCTTACTCGCACCTTGCAAGCCGCGAATACTTCAGCCGAAAGAATATGGAGTTGATTGAGCTAAACTGTAGCCATTTCAAAGAGGTTGCCTCAACAGTAGAGTCTGGACATGCAGATTACGGTGTATTGCCGATTGAGAACACCAGCTCAGGTTCTATTAACGAAGTATACGACCTGCTTCAACATACGACGCTTTATATTGTAGGTGAACTATCTCAACCCATTGAGCACTGCCTAGTTGCTAAGAATGATATCCGTTTAGAAGACATCAAAACCCTCTATTCGCATCCACAACCTCATCAGCAATGCAGCGAGTTCTTGAGCCGTCTTAAAGATGTCACCCTTAAGTCTTGTGCCAGCACAGCTGACGCAATGAAAAAGGTAAAAGATCTGGACGGTGATGATGTCGCAGCGATTGGTAATGCATCGAGCGGTAAGCTTTACGGGCTTCAGCCAATCCAAGGTAACATTGCAAATCAAACAGAGAACCACACGCGTTTCATCGTGGTAGCACGCAAGCCAGTTGAAGTATCAACGCAAATCCCAGCAAAGACGACACTAATTATGTCGACTTCACAAGAGGCTGGTTCATTAGTAGAGACGCTACTGATTCTGCAACGCTTAGGTATCAACATGACTAAGCTAGAGTCTCGTCCGATTATGGGTAACCCTTGGGAAGAGATGTTCTATGTAGACTTAGAAGCACACCTAGACTCGGATAATATGCAGCAAGCGATCACCGAGTTGACGGCCATTACTCGCCACTTAAAAGTCCTTGGTTGCTACCCAAGCGAAAACATCAAAGCGACTCAGGTTAAGCTGTCATAGCCGAAAACGAATAACGCTTTCAGCTAACATAAGTATTTGGCCTATGGTAGGCCAAATACTTGAAACTGATTTATCACTCTACACAACCTCCCCTCTAAGTGGCCCTACGCATCTCTAATAGAAAACCCATTAGTAGCTATTTCATCAATAAAGACAAAACCTTACCGCCTTCACAGGAAAGCACCATACAACGTGTAATTAATAGCGAGCTCACTCCAAGTAACATAAACTTACTCGCTCAAATTTATAAACTATGTTGTGAATAGCCATGAAGCTAAGTACGAAAATATTACTTCTGATTGCACCCGTAATACTGATAAGTACTGCGGCTTCCAGCTATATCATCTACTCGACTCAAAAAAACAGTTTCATCAAACGCGAAGATAATGCTCTGCAATTAAGTATGGGAAAACTGGCCGGGCACTTTCGCCAGTCACGCTCTTTTCTTAATAGCTATTCTTACGCGCTCACTAAAAGTGACATGATTAAACGCTTCTTTTTGGCTGATGAGAACCCTAGCCAAGAACTCGCACTCATCGATGACCTGCACGAAACCGTGAAGTTATTGCAAGATGGCGACGACAGCTTTACCGGACTCGCTCTGCTAGACAGTGATCGATCTGTCAGCTATTACGCCGACAATAGCCGAGATCCCTTTGCAGAGATGGATCCTAAAGTCTTAGAGTTCGTTGAACATCAATATCAAGAAAAACGAGCAACTTCGGGTACTGACTACATCCAAAACTCGCAGGGCGAAGGGATGCTTGTTCACTATGAAGCACTTGATAAAAAGAGCGTTTCGGCCCCGATAAGCGAACAGACCGATGATGTATTTTTTCTAGTCGTTTCGGTCTCTCTCGATAAGTTTAACTCACTGCGAAAACAGATAGAGTTTGACTACCAAACCAGTCTTTTCTTTACCGATGAACCGATAACTCTTGGGCATAGTTTAACTCAGTCTGTGAAGCTGGGGCCTGAACTTTACGCTACCCTCGACCCGGCTCAATTTTTGTTGGACAACAAACTCAAATCCATCTGGAATGAGATCAGCTTGTCGTTTGCTCTGTCTGCCTTTATCAGTGTGGGCTTATTGCTCATGCTTTTATCCCGCTGTGTGATTAATCCAATCACGCGCTTGGATAAGCAGCTGCAACAGGTCGAAAAAAAGCAAAGAAAAAACATTGAGCGCTTAGGTACTAATGATGAATTAGGTCGCTTATCACAACGCTTTTACGACATGTATCAAGAGCTCGATAACACCTACCAACAAACCAAAGTGTTGGCAGAAAATGACCAACTGACCCAGATCCCCAACCGACTGCAATTTCAGTCGTTTGTTCAGCAATCTCTGCCAGATCCTGATTCGAAAACCAATACCTGGGTGCTCTATCTCGACTTAGACAACTTCAAGTTTGTGAACGACAAATACGGACACCAAATTGGGGACTCGATTCTCGTCTCCTTTGCTGAGCGAATCACAAAACTCTGTGGTGAATATCAAGAAAGAGACAACACTCACTGCATGCCTGCGCGCTTGTCGGGCGATGAATTCGTTGTCTATATCAATGCCACAGCGAATGCCGATAATATTGCGCATGAGCTCTCTGAAAAGTTACTTGCTCCGCTACAAAAAGGGTTTATCACCGACTCAGGAAGCTTTCCAATCACAGTGAGTATTGGTATCGCGACCTATCCAAATGATGGGTATACCATCGAGAAACTACTCTCAAACGCTGATACCGCCATGTACCAAGCGAAACATGCTGGTAAGAATCAGTTCGCGGATTACTCGTTAGACTTGGATAAAACAATTCAACGTCAAGCCAATATTGAGCGAGCTCTGAGAGATCAAAACTTTGATGAAGAGTTTAAACTCGTTTACATGCCATATATGGATGCTGCAGGAAACCAAGTGATAGGGGTTGAAGTGCTGCTACGCTGGGAGTCAGAACAGCTTGGTACAGTTGCTCCCAATGAGTTTATTCCAATTGCTGAGCAAACAGGGCTGTTCGAACTCGTCGATCGCTGGGTTATCGAGAATGCCTTTGCTTCTTTCCATCAGCTTCAGGCTCAATTTGATCACTCAATTCAGCTGTCCATCAACCTATCTTCGGCTGGGATAGAGACTACGCACCTCGCAGATTTCATTGAGCAAAATGCCAAGATTAATGGCATTCCACCAAGCTTGATTGATTTTGAAATCACAGAGACCTTCTATTCAAATTCACATGGCTTTCCGCTACTCAACGAACTCGCTCGAATGGGCTACCGATTAGCTATTGATGATTTTGGTTCGGGCTACACATCCATAACTCAATTGGTTGAGTACCCGACGCAAAAAATCAAATTGGATAAAGGTTTCTTGGAAGCCTTGATCGAAACAGATAATCAGAACATAGTTAAACCCGTGATCGGACTGTGTCACGCGCAAGGTAAAACCGTGACTGCTGAAGGTATCGAAACCAAAGAGATGCACCAATGGCTACAAGACGCACATTGCGACATGCTGCAAGGTTTCTACTTTGGTAAGCCTATGCCTCTCAATGAGCTGAGTGACTGGTATCAAGAACACCAACAGCAATTTAAGCAGCAACAGAACGATTAACACGTACCAACTGAATCAAACGACTATAAGAATCGAACACATGAAATCTGTCATCATCGCCTCGCTAAATCCCGCTAAGATCAATGCTGTCAAAAGTGCCTTTGTCTCTGCGTTTCCCAACACCGAATTTGAGTTCACGGGTGTAAGTGTGCCAAGTGGTGTTGCCGATCAGCCCATGAGTAATGATGAGACCTATCAAGGTGCAGTGAACCGTGTGCACAATGCGACACAACAGCAACCTAATGCGGATTTCTATGTCGGGTTAGAAGCGGGAATCGAAGGCGGGGTTACCTTTGCTTGGATGGTCATTGAATCAAATGGTCAACGTGGAGAATCTCGCTCGGCAAGCCTGATGCTGCCACCAGCCGTTCTTGAAAAGCTACAACACGCTAACGAACTTGGGGATGTGATGGATGAAGTGTTTGGTACAGACAATATCAAACAAAAAGGTGGAGCAATTGGTTTACTGACACATAACCAGCTTTCACGTAGCTCGGTCTATCACCAAGCGTTAATCTTAGCGCTGATCCCATTTGTAAATCCTGAACATTTCTCAGCTTAGCCAATTGAGACTTCTTAAGCTATATAGCGGCTCGATTGTAAGCTCTAGAAACTAAAAAAACGCTAACCATCAGTTAGCGTTTTTTCAATTCGCACTCTCGCTATTCAGTGATAGCGTAAACCCATCATTACTTAAGCAGCAAATCAGCAATAACCGCTTTCTCTTGTTCTGATTTTGCCTTGAGTTCGTTAGAGCCTCTGGTGATGGTTGCTACGCCGACTCCCAGCATTTGGCTTACTTGTCTTTGAGACATTTCACCTTTCATTAGCTCACAAAAAATATTAATTCGAGCAACCAGAGCATCTCGCTCATCGGGCGTCATCATCATGGTCAACAACAGTTCATGCTGATCTTTCTCAACCGCTGTCTTAACTAAATCCATGAGTTGTTGCCAGTTATCATATTCAGGTTGTGATGCCATATCTCTACACTTACTTTTAATTCAGACTTTAAAGAGTCGCTTATCGATTGAAAGCGTTTACCACTTTATACCGAAATACTGGATGTGATCCAATGTAAAAAGGCAGTAAGCGGAAATGGTTTGCACTCACTGCCTTCGATTTTCACTCAGTTTCAGGCCTTATCGCCATCTAGTATTTAGTTTTCACCTCATGGGGAGCCAAAAACTCACCCTGCTCACCCAAGATGTCTCGATAGTAAGTCTCAAACATTAAAATATTCTGAACGTAACCGCGTGTCTCTTTGAATGGAATCATCTCAATGAAAGCGAAGGCATCGAGTTTTTGATCACTGCGAGAACGCCACTGTTTCACGCGGCTCGGGCCAGCATTGTAGGCAGCAAAAGCAAAGATACGGTTGTTGTCATATTGAGAGAGCAAGCCATCTAGGTAGTGGCTACCAATTTCGATATTCTTGCCGACATCGTAAAGATCATCGCTACTCTTGTACTTAATCCTGTGCTTGTTCGCCGTGTATTGCGCAGTCTTTGGCATAATTTGCATAACACCACGTGCACCAACTGGAGAACGAGCTTCAGAATCCATCGCACTCTCTTGTCTTGCTAGAGACATCAAGGTGATTGGGTCAATATCATGCTTCTCTGCGTAGAAGTTAAACCACCACTTATGGGCGACCGGGAAACGCAATGCAATGTTATCCCACATTTTCGCTGAAATACTGGCAATGACAGTGAAGTGATTCCAACGCTGTGTCGCAGCGTAAGCGGCCAGCATCTCTTTTTGCTCTTTATCTGCATTGGTCAGTAGCCAGCGCCATTCACTTTTGGCTGCGGCAATTTTATCGCGAGTGATGAGTTCATCGATACGAGTCAGAGAAGTACTAAAAGGCTTCACTGTTTCTGGGTTGTATTTCAACGTAGAGGTTGGATATTGAATCGGTTTACCTAACTGCTTTGCCGCCGCAATACTGTAGAAATTACGCTGACCTAAAATATCAGACAGACGTTGGTTACCCTTTCCAGTATCACCTGTTGCTATTTCAGCCCTGCCTAACCAGTATTGCCAACGCAATGACGCTTGGTGCTTGTCGTCTAGGCGGGCAATCCACTCTTTCAATCCAGTCCAATCGGCATGCTGAATAGCCAAACGGGCACGACGTTCGAGTAAGACTTGTTTCGACGAACTCGCCAACATCTCGTCTCGCCACTCCATCAACTCTTTAGAGTCGGTATTGATCAAACGGAAAGTCAGGTAATCAGCGAGCTCTTGAGATTTCTCTTCAGAAAACTTCTGAGCCTTGATGACCTCATCGAATACTTCTTGAGCACTGCTAGCCGATTTTCTCGCGAGCTTCTCAAAAGCAAACTCCGTTTGAGCTTGATAAAACTCATTGGCTGGATGCTTCTTAGCGAATGTGAGCACGTTTTCAGGCTTGTTGTATAACGCCTTCATTTGCTTAGCTTGAGCAATTGACTCATCATGATCCAATTGCTTGATCAGATAGGTCATCAGCTTACCGTTACGCCCGTCAAACGCTAACAGCATACGTTCTAAAATCAGCTCATCGGTTCTTAAGCCAGCTTGATCCCAACTCTTAAATAGCGGGTCGCAAGCGTCATCAACACCATCGCCGCTCAACCAAAGTTGTTTCGCCCCTTTAAAAGCCAGTTCTTGATTACCTTGCTCATAGTTCGCTCGGTAATAGATACATCGGTACTTTTCACCCACTGGCTCTTTGGTCTGAAACTCAAGGATGTTTTGCCACTGTTTTCTAGAAGCCAGCACATCTAAATATGGCGCTCGCATACGACTAGAAAATGGCAGCGCTTTGTTCTCTTCAATAAACGCATCCACTTCAGCTGGAGTGCGATCACCAAGACCGATAAGAAAAGCACGATAATCGGTGTAAGGCGTGAGAGGGTATGTTTGAATTTTGCTGCGCAGTGCTGAATAAGCTTTTAGATCACGGTTGTCTAAAACCTCTTGCGCTCTATCATAAACATCACGCTGCATTTCTAGCTCTGAGGCATTGCTAGCCACAGCCATAGGAGCTAGTGAAAATGAAGACAAAATTGCCGATGCAGCCACAGCAACCTTCGTATTACCAATTCGGAAAAACATTCGCTCTTTCCTTAGTGCGTATATGAATACGTGAAATCTATTTACGCCCGACATTACATAAAATGTAAAGGAATTGAGTGTAAATGCTATTAACATTTAACACTTCATCTAAGAAGCATATTAAATATAGTTTTAATAACCAATGTGACAATAGTAAGTAAGGATTCGTTCAAGAATAGCTTTTCTTTCCTAGGAGTAACATCTTTAGGGATATTGGTATAAAATAGCTAACAATTTTGAACAATAATTAGGATCGATCGGCAATGGCTGAATACGTATATACCATGTCTCGGGTGAGCAAAACTGTTCCACCTAAGCGTCAAATTCTTAAAGACATTTCTCTTAGCTTTTTTCCTGGCGCTAAAATCGGTGTTTTGGGTCTAAATGGTTCAGGTAAATCTACCCTACTACGTATCATGGCTGGTATTGATACTGATATCGATGGCGAAGCTCGTGCACAACAAGGCCTGAACGTAGGTTACCTACCTCAAGAGCCAGTACTAGACGAATCAAAAACGGTTCGTGAAATCGTAGAAGAAGCGGTTTCTGATGTTGCTGACGCACTGAAACGTATCGACGCAGTTTACGCGGCTTATGCTGAACCAGATGCAGATTTCGATGCACTAGCAAAAGAGCAAGGCGAACTAGAAGCGCTTATCCAAGCAAAAGACGGCCACAACCTAGAAGCTGCTCTAGAGCGCGCGGCTGACGCACTTCGTCTTCCTGAATGGGATGCTAAGATTGAACACCTTTCTGGTGGTGAGCGTCGTCGTGTTGCTATCTGTCGTCTACTTCTAGAGAAGCCAGACATGCTGCTTCTTGACGAACCAACAAACCACCTAGATGCAGAGTCAGTTGCATGGCTTGAGCACTTCCTAGTGGACTACAGCGGTACTGTTGTGGCGATTACCCACGACCGTTACTTCCTAGATAACGCTGCTGGTTGGATTCTAGAACTTGACCGTGGTGAAGGTATTCCATGGCAAGGTAACTACACGTCTTGGCTAGAGCA
This sequence comes from Pseudoalteromonas sp. G5_S1_14_S5, assembly GCF_054968605.1. NCBI lineage: Bacteria > Pseudomonadati > Pseudomonadota > Gammaproteobacteria > Alteromonadales > Pseudoalteromonadaceae > Pseudoalteromonas > Pseudoalteromonas sp. G5_S1_14_S5. The sequence continues at coordinate 16,158 of NZ_JBQKUM010000065.1, forward strand.
AAAAGATGAGCGTCTTAAGCAAGAGAAAGCTGGCGAAAGCGCACGTCAAAAGACCATCGAGAAAGAACTTGAGTGGGTTCGTCAAAACCCTAAAGGTCGTCAAGCTAAATCTAAAGCTCGTATGGCTCGTTTTGAAGAACTGACGACTGGCCAATACCAGAAGCGTAACGAAACCAACGAACTGTTCATCCCGCCAGGTGAGCGCCTAGGTGACAAAGTTCTTGAAGTTAAGAACCTAACTAAGTCATACGGTGACCGCGTTCTTATCGATGATCTATCATTCAGCATGCCTAAGGGTGCTATCGTGGGTATCGTAGGTGCCAACGGTGCGGGTAAATCAACACTATTCAAGATGCTAAGCGGCGCAGAACAACCAGACTCAGGTACGGTTGAACTGGGCGAAACAGTTAAACTTGCTTCTGTTGACCAGTTCCGTGACAGCATGGACGACACTAAGACAGTATTCCAAGAGATCTCTGAAGGCGCTGATATCATTAAGATCAACAACTTCGAAATCCCAGCTCGTGCATACTGCTCTCGTTTCAACTTCAAAGGCAACGACCAACAGAAGATCATCGGTGAGCTTTCTGGTGGTGAACGTAACCGTGTTCACCTAGCTAAGCTACTAAAAGCGGGCGGTAACGTACTGCTACTCGATGAGCCGACCAACGACCTAGACGTTGAAACGCTACGTGCTCTTGAAGAAGCACTACTTGAGTTCCCTGGTTGTGCAATGGTTATCTCGCACGACCGTTGGTTCCTAGACCGTATTGCGACACATATCTTAGACTACCGTGATGAAGGTCAAGTTAACTTCTACGAAGGTAACTATACTGAGTACACAGAGTGGCTGAAGAAGACTCTGGGCGCACAAGCGGCAGAACCACACCGCATCAAGTACAAACGTATTGCTAAATAAATAAGCTTGTATTCTGAACAAAGGCCGCGATAATAGCGGCCTTTGATATATCTGGCTTACGTATTACGTATCGATATAGAGAGAATACTCATTATTGAAAGACGTCAATTCTCACGAGTTGTTTATCGAGTTCCGACTGAAATCTCACAAGAACACATAAACGAATCAGGCTTAGTGCAAGACTTGTCTCTCCATGGTTTACTCATTCAATGCGATGAATTACAACTATTCAGCCAAGATAGCCCTGTTCACGTCAGCTTTAAGTTGGCCAACAGCGATATCAATATTCAGTCTGAAGCAACGATAGTCTCTACCATCAATACCTCAATGCGTTTACGCACAGAGCATTTAGATATTGATAGTACCAGCCATCTTAAGCGCCTTGTTGAGCTTAACGTTGGTGACGATGAACTGCTTTATAGAGACATTGAAACCTTACCGACTTAGGCGAGGAATAATGTCTCCATTACCCTTTTTCTATTAGAAGCATTTAGTTAATACAGAACCATGTCTAAAAAAGTGTCCATTACTATTCCCTCAAGCCAAGGGGAGCAGACGTTTTACTTCGGTCGAAAAGCCGTACTCTTATGCATGACCTCCCTGCTCTCAGTACCAATGTTGATTGGTGGTGCGACCTACATGCACCTTGAGAGTAAAAACAAGCTGGCTGCACAAGCCGGTGATGCACAAGAGTTAATTGAAACTCTGATTGTTGAAAAAGAGCAGACCGAGTTTTTATACGCGGAACAGGTTGAAACCAACCATAACCTATCTCAAGCATTAACTGAGAAAGAAGGTACGATTCAGCTACTCGGTAAGCGTGTATTTGATGTGGAGTCCGTTCTTGGCCTGGCTGATGAAGAGTTACACGCCGATGAGGTTTCACTAGAAGACCGTATTGATGCTGCCGCCGTCGATTCAGCGGTAAGAGCGACCATGTTCCGCTTAATTCCTAATGATAGCCCGATGGCTTATCAACGTATCTCGTCTTCCTACGGTCGCCGTACTAACCCAATTACCGGCAAACGCCACAACCATACTGGCATCGATTTAACCTGTAAGCGCGGTGAAGATATCTTAGCACCAGCGGACGGTGTGATTGAAACGGTTCGCCCAAGTAAGAAAGGCTTCGGTAACTTTCTCACCATGCGCCATTCATTTGGCTTCATGAGCTCTTACGCGCATCTACAAAAATTCAAAGTTCGCAGCGGTCAGTTTGTCAGTAAAGGTGATGTGATCGCGAGCTGTGGTAACTCAGGTAACTCAACTGGGCCACATCTGCATTATGAAGTACGCTTCCTTGGTCGCTCATTGAACCCTCAATACTTGATGGATTGGACTCCAGAGAACTTCAATTACCTGTTTGAAAAAGAGAAAAAGGTGAAATGGGGCCCACTGGTGCAACTGATAGATAACGTGGTTCGCTTGCAGATCAACCTAACTAACGTGCCTTACATCAGTTCAACGATCGATACGGTATCCAGCGAAGATAGCCGAGCCTCGAGCGAGAATAACAAAGTGCCCATTGCAACTAACTAGGGCGTATTCGTTTGCCTCACGATGATCCAAAAGCATTTCGCCTACCATAGGACAAATGCATTACGAACATTCAACACAAACAAAAAGAGCGTCCAAATGGTCGCTCTTTTTTTATATTTTTAAACCGCGACTAGCCACGATGAATCGAGTCATGTGCTTGTTTTAACAGGCTTTGACTCTCTTGCAAGAATTGCTGTGAGTAGTCACCAAACCAGTCACTCACCTGGTTAAAACTCTCAACGAACTTGGCTTTATCTTTTCCATCTAAAATCTCGAGTGCTTCACCAAAACAACGGTGGAAGCGTCGAATCATCTCGATGTTCTCATCTGAAGAGAGAATGATGTCACCGTACAAGTTCGGATCTTGAGCAAACAGACGACCAACCATCGCAATCTCTAGACGGTAGATTGGAGAGCTAAGCTTCAGAAGCTGGTCAATGTTCGGGTTCTCTTTGCTTAGGTGTAGTCCGTAAGCAAAAGAAGTAAAGTGGCGAAGTGCTTGAATCAGAGTCATGCCGTGGTCGTGCTCAGCAGCATCCATCTGGCATAAGCTTGCGCCCCAGATACTAAATTGTTCCAGTAGCCATTGGTAGCTTTCAGAGCCACGCCCATCACTGTAAACAATTACCTGCTTCGCTAGGCTTGGTACATCAGGTCCAAACATAGGGTGTAGACCAACAACAGGACCTTGGTGCATGTTCATCATTGCTTGCAACGGTTTTGATTTTATCGATGTTAAATCACATAGAATACAATCACTTGGCAGATTACCAAGTTTCGCAATCACACCTTCTGTTAAGTGAATTGGAACGGTTACAACCACAAGACCAGCGTTATCTAGGATTTCATCGGCTCTATCCCAATCTTGGCTACCAAGGACTTTCACTTCATAGCCAGAAAGCTTAAACATGCGGCCAAATAAGCCACCCAGCTGACCATTACCACCAACGATAACCACTGAACGTAATTCTGGGTTGAGACGCTTAAAACCAGAGTCTTTTTCGCTGGCATAAGATTCACGCATAGTTCGACGCAAAATATCTTCGATGAGCTGTGGTGGGACCCCTATTTTTTCTGCTTCTTGACGACGAGACGCCAACATTGCCGCTTCACGCTCCGGCACATAAATAGGTAATCCATGTTCACTTTTCACTTCACCAACTTTCTCAACAAGAGCAAGTCGCTGAGCCAGTAAATCCAGCATTTGTTTATCGACAGCATCAATTTGGTCGCGTAATTCGTTCAGTTCAACGGCCATTTTATTCCTTACTAATCTATAAGCCCGTACCAACGCCGATTTCGTTAGCAACAGATCTTAAAATGCCCCATTAGATGAGGCACTTAACTTTTAAACTCTGACTAACCTTTCAAACGGTTCTCTAAGAACGGGACGAGTTCCGTATGTGCATGTTTCAATAGTGCCTCAGTTGTGTCCCAATTGATACACGCGTCGGTAATTGAAACGCCGTATTTCATCTCATTAAGAGGTATATCAGAAGATTGGTTTCCCTCGTTGATATGGCTTTCAATCATAAGGCCGATGATCGACTTGTTACCTTCACGAATTTGGTGAATCACATCTTCAGCAACCAGAGGTTGGCGGCGGAAATCTTTGCGAGAGTTAGCATGGCTACAGTCAACCATCAGTGCAGCTTCTAAACTTGATTTACCAAGCTCTTGCTCACATTCGTGTACCGATACTGAATCGTAGTTCGTTTGCTTACCGCCACGTAAAATAACATGACCGTTTGGGTTACCTTGAGTCGTTAATAGTGCAACTTGACCTTCACGGCTGATACCCATGAAACGGTGGCTAGAAGAAGCTGCCTGCATCGCATTGATTGCTGTACCTAAGTTGCCATCTGTACCATTCTTAAAGCCGATTGGCATTGAAAGACCACTTGCCATTTCACGGTGAGTTTGTGATTCCGTTGTACGTGCGCCGATCGCCGCCCAGCTGAATGTATCTGCTAGGTATTGCGGGCTGATTGGGTCTAGAGCTTCTGTTGCCAGTGGAATTTCCATCTCAGCAAGTTCAACCAGTAGTTCACGACCTACATGCAAGCCATGCTCAATGTCGAAAGTACCGTCTAGATGAGGGTCGTTGATTAAACCTTTCCAACCCACTGTAGTACGTGGCTTTTCAAAATAAACACGCATAACAATATACAGTTGATCGCTTAGTTGCTCAGATAAAGCTTTTAGGCGTTTCGCGTACTCTTTTGCCGCTTCAACATCATGAATAGAACACGGGCCACATACAACCAGCATGCGGTGATCTTTCTTATGGATGATGTTTGCGATAGTTTGACGAGACTCTTGAATGAAACGACGAGCATTATCACTCAAAGGCAGTTTTGCTTTTAGCTCCTCAGGAGTAATCAGTACCTGTTCGTCGATAATATTGACATTGCTTAATTCACTTTTCTGCATAACTCAACCTGTATATTTACCTTTACACCCAACATTTCCATTTGGGTTAACAACCTTTAAAAACACAATAACAGCTACAAAGACGATTGCAAGCGTAAACAATAAAAAACATGTGGTGTAAATTTTAATTTACACCTAAATTTTAAGTCGTTTTGATTAGATTACTGGCTTAAACCACAGTGAATACAAACAAAAAAGGCGATATTTCTCATATCGCCTTCTTTAAATTTATAGAGTGTTTATTTATCACTCATCGTTTAGCATTCGCTTAATCTGCTCAGAAGCCCCTTTCCATCGAGCATCAGAGTGAAGAGTCGGCAAATCAAAGCTGTGTTTTTTAAGCAATGAGTTGGCTAAAGTCACCTCTTTAATCGCCAAGTGATCAAGAGCCTCAATTTGTGCATCTCGTTTATTACACATTAACACCATGTCACAGCCCGCATTCAAAGCTGCTTTTGCTCTGTCGGCAGGTCCGCCCATGATCGCGGCGCCTTCCATCGTTAAATCATCAGAGAAGATCAGGCCTTTAAAGCCCAGTTTTTGTCTCAATACTTTCTGTAACCAATATTGAGAGCCACTTGCTGGTTGGTCATCGTAATGAGAGAAAACCACGTGCGCAGGCATCATCGCATCTAATATTCCCGCTTCAATTTGCGCCTTAAAAATCGCCATATCAGTTTCAAAGATATCGTCTCGAGGGTCGTAAGGGGTTTCAAGGTGCGAATCGGCTATCACACCACCATGACCAGGGAAGTGCTTTCCAGTTGTCGCCATACCAACCGACTTCATGCCTTTGATGAATGCACTACTGTGGCGAACGATGGTATCGACATCTTCACCAAATGCTCGGTTACCAATCGCCTTACATTGATGTCCTTTATCTAATACTGGTGCAAAACTGAGATCGATATCGTGAGCAATCAGCTCCGCCGCCATCAACCAACCAGCTTGTTCTGCTAATTGTTCACCATTGTTGTGAGTCGCGAACTCTTGAGCGGCTGGGATAATAGAAAAACCATCACGGAAACGCTGTACTCGTCCACCTTCTTGGTCAACACCAATTAAAATAGGACGCTTAGCCGCTTTGCGAATCTCTTTGTTCAGTGCCGATAGCTGCTTGCTATCGTGGTAGTTTCTAGCAAATAAAATGAGACCACCAACGGTTGGGTGCTCTAAAATTTCTTTGTCTTCCGCAGTCAGTTCGTAGCCTGCAACATCAACCCACAACGGTCCCATATTTATCCCTTATTTAACCTAATTTCATAAACTTCCCGAGATTATTCTCTTTAAATTTGCTTTACAATGTTTTTAAACCAATCTGTGGAAGACTTTAGAAATGCAGTGCAATTGCGTAGAGTTAAAACATAAAGAACTGTATATCGGCGTGATGTCAGGCACGAGCATGGACGGCGTTGATACGGCACTGGTGTCGATAGAAGACAACCGGATCACACTGCTTGCTCATGATGAGTTTCCAATGCCAAAGCAACTGAAAACACGCTTGCTGGATATATGTATTGGTCAGAAAACTGACTTGATTGCCATTGGTGAGCTCGACCACCAACTTGGCCACCTATTTGCTGATGCCGTTCTACAGCTTCTCGCCAAGTCAGAGACTCCAGCATCCGCTGTCACTGCAATTGGCAATCATGGTCAAACGGTATTCCACCAACCAACAGGCGACTCTCCCTTTACCATGCAGTTAGGCGATGCCAACGTTATTGCCGCTAAAACCGAGATTCAAACCGTCGCTGATTTTAGACGTAAAGACATGGCGCTTGGTGGACAAGGTGCACCGCTGGTCCCCGCTTTTCACCATACTATTTTTCAGCCGCAACAGAGCTCAGTTGTGGTGCTGAACATTGGTGGCATATCGAATATTTCAGTACTGCGCCCCAATCAACCAACACTTGGTTATGATACTGGCCCTGGCAATATGTTGATGGACGCTTGGGTAGACAAGCACACAGGTGAAAAATTTGACCGCGACGCTCAGTTCGCACTTCAAGGTCAGGTCAATCGAGCCTTATTAAAACAACTACTGGAAGAGTCTTATTTATCTCTAACACCACCGAAAAGTACAGGTAGAGAGCTATTCAATCTGTCTTGGTTAGAGCAAAAATTAACAGAATGTAATGACATCTCAGCACAAGATGTCCAACGTACGCTTTGCGAATACACGGCTTTGACGATAGCCGATGAAGTCGAGGCTTACCGCTTAGGCAAAGCACCAGCATTGTATGTATGTGGTGGTGGGGTTAGAAACCCGCTATTGATGAAGAGGCTGTCTGAGCTTCTACCAAGCTGGGAGGTTGCCTCAACCACCAGCAAAGGTGTAGACGCTGACTATATGGAAGCCATTGCTTTTGCTTGGCTTGCTCAGCGTCATATTCATCAACTACCGAGTAATTTACCAGAAGTGACTGGTGCAAACAGAGCTGCCTCTCTAGGCGTTCTATACAGTGCTAACTAAACCATTTTAGAATCATCATTTAAGGATCATTATGAGTAACGACGCTCTCATATCAGCGCTCTCGCACCTCGTTTCGGAGGGGAGAAACCCTGACACTATGGATATTGATCTACTCACTTCACTTGAAGTGGTCGAAAAGATTAACCAACAAGACAAACAAGTCCCACTGGCGATCGAAGCTGAGCTACCACAAATTGCTAAAGCCGTTGATAAAATCGCTCACGCCTTTCAAAACGGGGGGCGACTGATTTACATGGGTGCGGGCACCAGTGGTCGATTGGGCGTATTAGATGCATCAGAGTGCCCACCTACATTTGGCGTTTCTGACAAAATGGTTATCGGCCTTATCGCCGGCGGACCAGAAGCTATTTTGAAAGCAAAAGAAGGAGCTGAAGATTCACTGACGTTAGGTGTCGATGATCTGAAAGCGATTCAATTTTCAGAAAAGGATGTTATGGTTGGTATTGCGGCAAGCGGGCGCACACCTTACGTGATTGGTGCCCTCAACTATGCCAATCAAATCGGTGCGGTGACGGTTGCTCTGTCTTGTAATCCTGATTCACCAATTGCTGGTATTGCTCAGATCGCGATAAGCCCTGTGGTTGGCCCCGAAGCCTTAACAGGGTCAACAAGGCTAAAATCCGGTACAGCGCAAAAGCTAGTCCTTAATATGCTGACCACCGCAAGCATGATTCGCATTGGTAAGAGCTACCAGAACCTAATGGTCGACGTAAAAGCAACCAACGAAAAGCTAGTAGCCCGCGCGGCTCGTATCGTTATTCAAGCAACCGAATGCGATAAAGCGTTGGCAGTGTCGACGCTTAAAACTACCGATTATGACGTAAAACTTGCAATCTTGATGATTCTGACCGGGCTTGATTTGCAAGCGGCTAAGGCTCAACTGGACCAGCAGAACGGCCTTTTAAGAAAAGCGGTCGAGAATAATCAGTAAATGTCAGATTAACCTTCAACACTGATGAAAGCGTGATACAAAAAACCAGTACGTATAAGGTACTGGTTTTTTTTCAATTTAAGCTTGATGATTCCGCTTAAGATGTGTGACTAATCACAAGCGAAATTAGTGGTCGTTGGAGAACTCATCCCAGCCACGTTGCCACTCCATTCGGAAACGCTGAGCATCTTCGGTACCAGAACAAACACCTTCATAAACCTGACCTGATAAGCCAATCTGGTAGGCGTGGTTCGGGTTGCAATATTCAGTCACACCGATTTGGTAACCTTCGTTGTAGCTTGCTTGGTCAACGGCACCCAGCTCTGCCATTTCTGAATAGGAACGCTGAGTGTTACCTTTAATACCATCACGGTAGCCAATCTCTTGCCAGTTACCTTCTGCCGCCAAATCTTGAACATTGGCGCTGCATCCTGCAAGGCTAAATGCTACGGCGAATAGTGCTATTATCTTTTTCATTTCAATCCTTTATATTTCCTAGCCACTTCTAAATGAAGCTTTGCCTCTGTTGGTAATTCTCCGCTGAACGGGGGCTGATGTCCACTCATCTCTGTTATCTACCATTGATCTTTATTACGCGCCATTTAATGCTCACCATCGACCACTTAACAGAAGCACGATACTTATCAACACTTCTCCCCCACCACTCAACAAAGGTAACAAACCACTAAACCGGTTATAACACCACTTAATTAGCTATTCGACCACTCACTTCAGTAGCGGAAGTTTCTTTCCATACACTCCTCTAATATACACCCTGACTTAATTAATACATTCAGGGATAACAAATTATGATGTGGTTTCTTACCTGTGTCGCAGCACTCATTGGTGGCTACTTTCTTTACGGTACCTTTATCGAGAAGATTTTCGGTATCAATGAAAAGCGCCAAACACCCGCTCACACTAAGCAAGATGGCGTGGACTACGTTCCAATGTCGACTCCAAAGGTTTACCTAGTTCAACTGCTTAACATTGCAGGTGTAGGTCCAATCTTCGGCCCTATCATGGGTGCCCTATACGGCCCAGCAGCAATGCTATGGATCGTGCTAGGTTGTATCTTCGCAGGTGCAGTACACGACTACTTCTCAGGTATGTTATCTATCCGTAATGGTGGTGCTTCGGTTCCAACCATCACTGGACGTTACCTAGGCAATGGCGCAAAACACTTTATGAATATCTTTGCCATTGTTTTACTGCTTCTAGTTGGTGTGGTATTCGTTTCTGCCCCAGCAGGCATGATCACTAACCTAGTGAACGACCAAACTGATTTCGCGATGTCTGCAACGACTATGGTTGTTGTTATCTTTGCTTACTACATCATCGCAACGATTGTCCCTGTCGATAAAATCATTGGTCGCTTCTACCCACTGTTCGGTGCTCTGCTTATCTTCATGTCGGTAGGTCTCATCACCGCAATTGGTTTCTCTGATGAGCACCAAATCATGGGTGGCTTTGAGCTCAGCGACATGTTCACCAACATGAACCCTAACGATCTACCGCTTTGGCCTGCGCTATTCATCACTATCGCTTGTGGTGCAATCTCTGGCTTCCACGCAACTCAGTCACCTCTGATGGCCCGTTGTATGGAAAACGAGAAGAACGGTCGCTTCGTATTCTACGGTGCAATGATTGGTGAAGGCATCATCGCTCTTATCTGGTGTGCACTTGCACTATCGTTCTTCGGTTCAGTTGAGTCTCTATCTGAAGCGGTAGCAAACGGCGGTCCAGGTAACGTTGTATACAGCGCTTCATTTGGCCTACTAGGTGTATTCGGCGGTATCCTTGCTTTCCTAGGCGTGGTTATCCTACCAATCACATCTGGTGACACAGCATTCCGCTCAAGCCGTCTCATCCTTGCTGAATACTTCAACATGGAACAGAAGACACTGCGTAACCGCCTACTGATGGCTCTACCACTGTTCGTTATCGGCGGCATCCTGACTCAAGTAGACTTCGGTATCATCTGGCGCTACTTCGGTTTTGCTAACCAATCAACAGCGGTAATGATGCTGTGGACAGCTTCTGCTTATCTACTACGTCACAACAAACTGCACTGGGTAACGACGGTTCCTGCTATCTTCATGACGTCTGTGTGTATCACATTCATCCTGAACAACAGCCAACTTGGTTTCGGCCTACCAATGCAAATCTCAACTATCGTTGGTGTGATTAGTGCGCTAGGTGTTGCAGCTTACGTAATCAAGATTTCTAAAGGCAAAGGCGAAACCGACCTTGCTAATGAAGAAAAAGAAGCAAAAGTTGAAACTAAAACAGCCTAGTTCTTTAAACTCTTTGTAAAAGACCAGTCTTCATAGAAAAATAAGAACAGTCAAACACAACTTCACTTGTTCCGGTAATCACTCC